>JAUZPS010000239.1 GCA_030705945.1 Bacillota bacterium | reverse complement strand
TTATGTGTAATAATCCTATACGATTGATTAATCATATAAAATATTAAATTTATTTTTCTGTAATTAAAAATTCATGTTCAAAACTTCATAAAATAAGCGTTCAAAAAGATACTTTATCTATTTTGAGCGCTTAAAAATTAATTTCATATTATATTTTTATACCAAATAAATATTTAAATAATCAAACTATTCATTAACAAATATATTTTTTTCCTTTAGTATTACATCGTGGGCTCCGCCCTCAATTATGCTTGTCGAAGAAACTAATGTGAGCCTTGCGGTTCTTTGAAACTCTTCTATTGAAATAGAGCCGCAGTTGCACATAGTGGACTTTATCTTATGAAGCGTTATATCAAGGTTGTCCTTTAATTTGCCGGCATAAGGCACGTATGAGTCAACACCTTCTTCAAAAGCTAGCTTCTGACCGCCGCCAAGATCATATCTCTCCCAGTTGCGCGCGCGGTTGGAGCCTTCACCCCAGTATTCTTTTACATAATTGTTGCCCATTTTTAATTTTAGGGTAGGACTTTCATCAAATCTTGCGAAATACCTTCCCATCATAACAAAGTTTGCTCCCATGGCTAAAGACAAGGTTATGTGATAATCATGAACTATACCGCCGTCCGAACAAATAGGAACATAAATTCCGGTCTTCTCGAAATACTCATCTCTTGCGGAAGCAACTTCGATAAGCGAAGAAGCCTGACCTCTGCCTATACCCTTTTGTTCTCTTGTTATACAGATTGATCCGCCGCCGATTCCGACTTTAACGAAGTCTGCGCCGCATTCTACAAGATATAAAAAGCCTTCCTTGTCAACAACGTTTCCACCGCCAACTTTTACTTCATCGTTATAAGTTTCCTTTATCCACTTAATAGTTTCACCCTGCCACTCTGTATATCCGTCAGAGGAATCTATGCAGAGAATATCAACACCTGCTTCAACAAGCGCTGGAACTCTTTGTTTATAGTCTTTTGTATTTATTCCGGCTCCAGTCATGAAGCTCTTATTTTCATCTAAAAGCTCATTTGGATTTTCTTTATGTGAATCATAGTCTTTTCTGAATACAAGATAAACGAGATTTTGCTTATTATCAACTATTGGCAGGCAATTGAGTTTGTTTTCCCATATGATGTCATTTGCTTCTGTAAGAGTTATTCCGTCATTACCATAAATAAGTGAAGAAAATGGAGTCATAAATTCTTTAACTTTTTGATCAGATGAGCATCTGCTTAACCGATAATCTCTGCTTGTCAATATACCTGCAAGTTTGCCGGTAGGAGTACCATCTTCTGTGACCGCAATTGTTGAATGACCAGTTCTTTCTATGGTTTGAATGACTTCATTTAACGTGCTTTCCGGAGTAATGTTTGCGTCACTGATTACAAAACCGGATTTATATTTTTTTACTTTTCTCACCATATTGCTCTGCGCCTCAATCGATTGAGAAGCAAAAATAAATGAAACTCCTCCGCATCTGGATAGGGCAACAGCTACATTATTATCCGATACTGCTTGCATTATAGCAGACACTATAGGTATATTCATTTGAAGCTTAGGCGTCTCGCCTTTTTTAAATTTTACTAATGGGGTGCTTAGGCTTACATTTTCAGGTATGCATTCTTTTCTTGTCAGATTAGGTAAAAGCAGGTATTCACTAAATGTTCTTGAAGGCTCATCGTAGAAAAAAGCCATTATATTATCACTCCTTAAATTTATAAAAAAATAATCCCGTAAGGAATTTTTTAAAGTTTTTTATTAAATATTAATCTATTAGGATATTCTATATTACAAATTTATTTATGTCAATACATTTGAATAAATTAATGCAAATAGCAAAAAATAAGCTCTGGAGGGATTTAAAATGGATAACAAAGCAAATAAAAAAGCAAGTCTCAAACAATCAATCGAAAAACATGATACAGCGGCATGGGCTAATATTGAAGCAGTTAAATCAGATTCTAACGTAACAATACCAAGCGATACTCAGATTAAAAATTCTAAGGAATATGTTGATACAAATGAAAAGTAAGTATTAATAATGAAAATGGTCTCAAAAATTTATTATCTTTTGAGACCATTTTTTCATTTGTTTGATTAAAATTTCAATTTAAAGCGGGAAAATTGAGTTAAAAATCTCAAATACCATGTTCCCATATTGTTTTATATCTTTCAAATCTATCTTTAGCATGGTTTTCTGCGGTGTTAAACATATCCTGAGCGATATCAGGGAAAACATTCATAAGTTGTGAATATCTTATTTCACTGTTTATAAACTCCTTGAATGAGGAAGTTGGCTCTTTTGAATCAAGTACAAATGGATTCTTCCCTTCATCTTTTAAATTCGGGTTATACCTGTATAGATGCCAGTATCCAGACTCTACCGCTCTTTTTTCCTGCAATATACTTGTTCCCATACCTGTTTTTATTCCATGGTTTACGCAAGGCGCATACGCAATTATAAGTGATGGTCCCTTATAACTTTCCGCTTCAGAAATAGCCTTTATTGTCTGGTTCATATTAGCTCCCATCGCTATTTGAGCTACATAAACATATCCATAGCTTATAGCCATTAACCCAAGGTCTTTTTTTCTTATTTTCTTACCTGAAGCCGCGAATTTTGCGACAGCAGCTGTAGGAGTTGATTTGGAGGATTGTCCGCCTGTATTGGAATATACCTCTGTATCCAATACAAAAAGGTTAACATCGTCGCCAGAAGCTAAAACATGGTCAACGCCGCCATAGCCTATGTCATATGCCCATCCGTCGCCTCCTAGGATCCAGAAGGACTTCTTTATGAGATAATCCTTTTTCTCGTTTATTTCATTTATAATTTTATTTGAGTTATCCTTGTATCCTTTAATGATTTCTAAAACTCTTGCGCTTGCTTTCTTTGAACCTTCGCCATCCTCCATATTCTGAAGCCACTCGTTAAAAGTTTCTTTTATATTTGTGTCAAGATCCGATTCTAAACCTTGTTTCATCAAATCCCTAATCCTTTCGCGGATTTGCTTAGCGCCCAGGTACATGCCATAGCCATATTCCGCGTTGTCCTCAAACAATGAGTTTCCCCAGGCTGGACCTTTACCTTCCGCATTTGTTGAATAAGAAATTGATGGAGAACTTGCGCTCCAGATTGATGAACATCCTGTCGCGTTTGCTATATTCATCCTGTCGCCGTAAAGCTGTGTCAATAACCTCACATAAGGTGTTTCACCACAGCCTGGACAAGCTCCGTTGAATTCCAGATATGGTCTTAAGAGTTGGCTTCCTTTTAAAGTCTTCTTGTCCATCAGATTTTCTTTAGGAGTTATTGTTATCGCATACTCCCAATTTTCAGTCTCTGCTTCCAACTCCTGCTCAGCAGGTTTCATAATAATCGCCTTTTCCTTTGTAGGACAAACATCAGCGCAGTTACCACATCCCGTACAGTCATAAGGAGATACCTGCACGCGTAGTTTATAACCTTCCAAGCCTTTGCCTGTGGCATCCTTAGTAAGAAATGTATCAGGAGCCGCTTTTTGTTCAGCTTCATCCAGCAAAAATAATCTTATTGTTGCATGAGGGCAAATATATGAACATTGCCCGCATTGAATGCACTTGTCAATTTGCCATTCAGGAATCATAACGGCTATTCCTCTTTTTTCGTATGATGTTGTTCCTAATGGATGTGTTCCATCTTCCATTCCGACAAATGCGCTTACAGGAAGTTCATCTCCTTCATGCCTTTCCATTTTCCTCTGAATTTTCTTAGTAAATTCAGGCTCATCTTTCTTGACAGGCTCTTTTATTGCAACATTAGCCCAACTTTCAGGTATATTAACCTTCATTAAGGCGTTTGCTCCTTTATCAACTGCAGCTTTATTCATTTCAACTATTTTTTGACCCTTTTTACCATAGGTCTTCTCAATTGACAGCTTAAGATAATTTAACGCATCTTCATACGGTATTACCTTCGCAAGCTTAAAGAAAGCTGACTGCATGACCATGTTTATCCTATTGCCAAGTCCAACATCAGTAGCGATATTTATAGCGTCTATAACATAAAATTCAATCTTATTGTTATGGATAAATTTCTTAATATTAGCTGGCAGATTTTCTTCCAGTTCATTTCCTGTCCATGGGCAATTCAGCACAAATGTGCCTCCATGCTTCAACCCTTTCAATATGTCATAATTGTACAGGAAAGCTTTATTATGACAAGCTATATAATCAGCTTGATATACAAGATACGGTGACCTTATTGGCTTTTTCCCGAATCTTAAGTGCGATACGGTTGTTCCGCCTGATTTTTTACTATCATATGAAAAATACCCTTGCGCGTATAGATCTGTTTTATCTCCTATTATTTTAATCGCGGTTTTATTTGCTCCGACTGTACCGTCAGAACCCAAGCCCCAGAACTTACAGTTAATTGTTCCTTCACCTGTAGTATTGATGTCATCTGACTCTTTAAGGGAAGTATTTGTGACATCATCAATTATGCCGATAGTAAAATTGTCTTTGGGACTAGTTGATTTTAAATTTTCAAATACTGAAATTATCTGAGAAGGTCTTGTGTCTTTAGAACCTAATCCATACCTTCCTCCAACTATCAGGGGCTTTTCGTTTCTATTTGAGAAAGATTTAACCACGTCAAGATATAAAGGCTCTCCAGGCGCTCCCGGCTCCTTTGTTCTGTCTAACACAGCAATCCTTTTGACGCTTCCCGGTATAACATCAAATAAATGTTTAATTGAAAATGGTCTATATAAATGAACTTTTATTGCCCCTACCTTTTCTCCCTTACCTAAAAGATAATCTATTGTTTCGTCGATTGTATCGCAGACCGAGCCCATAGCGATTATTATATTTTCAGCATCTAGCGCTCCATAATAATTAAAAGGTTTGTAATTTCTGCCCGTTAACTTGTTGATCTCATTCATATAGTTTTCTACAATTCCTGGAGCATTGTCGTAAAAGGCGTTCTGAACTTCCCTTCCCTGAAAGTAAATATCCGGATTTTGCGCTGTCCCCCTCGCAACAGGGTGTTCCGGATTTAGACTCCTATTTCTGAATTCATTAATTGCCTTCATATCTACAATTTTTGCAAGGTCTTCATAAGCTAAAACACTAATCTTCTGATACTCATGGGAGGTTCTAAAACCGTCAAAGAAATGTATTACAGGCAGCCTCATTTTAATTGCGGATAAATGTGACACGCATCCTAAGTCCATAACTTCCTGAACATTTGAAGACGCGATAAGTACTGTTCCTGTTTGTCTGCACGCCATCACATCCTGGTGATCCCCAAATATTGACAAAGCATGAGTTGCTATCGCCCTTGCGCTTACATGAAGAACTCCAGGTAAAAGCTCCCCAGCCATTTTATATAGATTGGGTATCATCAAAAGCAGCCCCTGTGAAGCTGTATAAGTGGTTGTAAGAGCTCCGGCCTGAAGTGAACCATGCATCGCGCCAGCTGCGCCAGCCTCAGATTGCATTTCAGCCACCTTGACTTCCTGCCCGAAAATGTTTTTCTTACCATGAGATGACCACTCATCAACCCCTTCAGCCATTGGCGATGACGGCGTAATAGGATAAATTGCTGCAACTTCGGTAAAGGCGTAGGAAGCATACGCTGCCGCCTGGTTACCGTCCATTGTTTCAAGTTTTGGCATATTTTCATTCTCCTTATATTTTTGTTTGAATTATTTTCTGCATATGAGTATGAAAATATTCCAGAATTAGTCCTTGGGGGCTAATTTTAGTTTGTTGTCTTATGTCAGTAAGAGGCTAGTATTATTTTACATATTTTTGTCATTGGTATATAATAGTATAAAATTATATATGTCAATATTCTTAATTTTGAAAGGGGATAAAAATGAAAAAATACTTAATTTTATTATTAAGCATAATGGTTTTATTATGCCAGATAACTCCTGTATTTGCAGATACTAATGAATATACCTATAAAATTTCAGGTTATATCAAATCTGAACTGCAAGCAGCATCAAGCGCGGACTTCAAAGTTAAAATTCCAGATACTACTCTTACTGCAGTTACAGATTCCTACGGATATTTTGAAATCAATGTTCCAGCAAGTCAGTCAGTAAGCGCTTTAGTAATTTCAAAACAAACTTATCTCGAAAGAAGTATAACTAATATCAACGCTGCTTCAAACCTTCAGATAAGTTCTGAAAATAAGCCCATTATTATGTGGGTAGGCGATGTATATCAGGATAAAGCCATAAACATAAAAGATATCATGTATATGGCAAAAAGCTTTAATTCAACTTCAGGCACAGCTAATTATAATGCTATTTGCGATTTGAACGCGGATAACAATATTAATTTAAGTGATATAATGCTTGTTGCAACCCATTTTAACATTTCCTCATCTAGTTATAAAGCTGTCGATTTCTCAGGTGCCCCCGTAAACCTCGCAAAAGGTAAAAAAGTTGTAGCTTCTTCAACAGGTAATGAATTATATGCACCAGAAAATGCAGTTGATGGGATTATGGGTACAAAATGGACCACATTAGTTGGAACTAATCAATGGATTTATGTTGATTTGGGTAATAAGTATGATATTAATAAAATTGTTTTGAATTATGACCGTGTACCTCAGGAAGGTTTTAAAATTGAATTTTCAAATAATCTTTTGGATTGGTTTATTGTATATCCAAGTCCATTTATGTATTACCAAAACACACAAACTATTCCAGTTTCAGGGGTTTGTAAATACATAAGAATATCCTTCAACTCTAATTATAATTTATCATTGTACGAATTAGAGGTATATGGAGATTTATTTTTAGATGATTATGGAGATTCCTTGTCTGAAGCAACCGAATTAACTTTTAATAATACTTTTAATGGCAGGATAAATTATGAAAATGATTTTGATTGCTTTAAGTTTACGACAAATGAGTCAGGAAATTATTCAATAAGTATTAATGCAAATGATGCGCAATATGTTTTAATTGATAATTTAGGTACTTACAGAGACGGCGCGCATGTATTTGGAATGTATAACTCCGATTTAACTCTTTCACCAAATACTACTTATTACGTAAATATATTCAACTCGCAACTATTAAGTAATAACAATTACTCGCTTATTATTAAAGAAAACAAATGATTTTGATAAATTTGTTCGTTGCTTGAATCTTTGAAAATATTATATCATTAGACTTTATTTTCAATAAGTGTATACATAATCACATAATAAGAGACTTATAAATAAAATATTTGTATTTATAAATCTCTTATTTTTGTT
>JAUZPS010000238.1 GCA_030705945.1 Bacillota bacterium | reverse complement strand
CCTTTAAAGCGCGACTTCAACGCCAACAGCTACGCCAAATAAAACAGGAATGAAGAACCAGGCGTGGAATTAAACCAACCCTCAATACATTAATTGCACAGCATATATATATAATACAGGGACCGTTCCATTAGATATAAATAATATAAAGCTAAGATATTATTTTACCTTTGAAAATCCACAAAGCTTAACATTTACAAGTTACAACAAGAGTCCTGAGATCAGTAGTGTTACTCAGACATTAGGAACTATTACAGGATATAATGCCGACCATTACGTTGAAGTAGCTTTAAGCTCAACGAGTACAATCCCTGTAGGTGGAAATATATATGTTGATTTTGCTTTTAATAAAGTTGACTGGTCAACTTGGACTTACACCAATGATTATTCGTATGATTCAAACACAAGTTATGAGGACCGTACAACAATTGAGGGATATTATTCGGGAACTCTTTTATGGGGTTTTCCACCAAATGCAACTCCAACCCCAACAATAACACCGACTCCAACAAAAACTCCAACGCCAACATTAACACCTATACAAACATCAACTCCAACACCGACAGCAACCAGGACACCCACACCGACATTAACACCGATGCCAACATCTATTCCAACAGCTACAGCAACCAGAACTCCAACACCGACACCAACATCAATTATGATGCCTACTTCTACGGCAAGTAATGCAGATATGAAGATCCAGGCGTGGAATGAAACCAACCCTCAATTCATTAATTGCACAGCATATATATATAATACAGGGGCCGTTCCATTAGATATAAATAATATAAAGCTAAGATATTATTTTACCTTTGAAAATCCCCAAAGCTTAACATTTTCAAGTTACAACAAGAGTCCTGAGATCAGTAGTGTTACTCAGACATTAGGAACCATTACAGGATATAATGCCGATCATTATATTGAAGTAGCTTTAAGCTCAACGAATACAATCCCTGTAGGTGGAAATATATATGTCAATTTTGCGTTTAATAAAGCTGACTGGTCAACTTGGACTTACACTAATGATTATTCGTATAATTCAAATACAAGTTATGAGGACCGTACAACAATTACGGGATATTATTCGGGAACTCTTTTATGGGGTTTTCCACCGGATGCAACGCCAACCCCAACAATAACACCGACAGCAACAAAAACGCCAACGCCGACACTAACGCCAATACCGACACCGACAGTAACAAGAACACCCACACCAACATCAACGCCAATACCAACATCAACTCCGACACCGACAGCAACAAAAACGCCAACGCCGACATTAACACCGATACCAACGTCGACCCCAATACCGACAGCAACAAGAACTCCAACACCGACATCAACGCCAATACCAACGTTAACCCCAACATCATCCAATACCCCAACGCCGATACCCACGTCAACGCCAACGAATACTGCAACAAAAACGCCAACAAAAACACCGACAAATACCCCAACAAATACACCAACTTTGATCATTACACCAACACCTTTGACTACTTCATCTTTTTATGCTATGGAAAATAAGGTATTGACTAAGAATAACAGTTTTCTTATTGGGGACATTTTACCAATGTCACTGAAATTTAAAGTATTAAAGAATTTAAACAATCCGAGCGTGAGTATCGGATTCAATATAAAAAAGCCTGATAAGTTGACAAACAGTGGTTTTATCTTAAAAGAAATCAAAACATCAAGCGGCGCGCTAAATAAAAATAATATTTTTGTGTATAAAAATGGAAGCTTAATCCCAGCAGGAAATCTTACAATAAAGGCTGATCAAGTAGCATCAGGACGAAGGCTTTATATCGGCATTACAGATACATTTGCTCCAAACGATATCGTTCAGATAAAGTATAAGTTAAAAATTTCTGCTAATTCTACAGTAATAAACGCAGGCATCCAGAAATACCTAACATCCAGCGGACTTAATAATGTTAGCCTATATGCGCTGTTTGAAGTTAGTTCGTGGACTTCGAACGGAGTATTAAATGATGATCCATACTCAATAGCATCAACCTCAGATTCAACGGAAAAATCGAATTTTGCTGCAGCCTTAAAGGTTGAGGATCCGATAGTTTTAGAGTAAATTTAAAAGAAAACGCTAAAGATTAAATAATTAGAAGTCAAAATAGTTAATTATAGACCAGAGAAAAATACTGAAAGTTTGGTATTTTGCTCTGGTCTTGGTCATTATATTAATTTTAAGGTCTATATTCATTAATGAATTCTATAAGTATTAAATACTCTTCTTCTTCTAAATCTCAATATCTAAAAATTTAATTCATAAAACTTTATAATTTATTAGAATAATAGAAATTATACGCCTGTTAATGGGTTTTTATTGTAAATATGTATTATTATTTATGGGAATATGTTTAGATTACGCGCAAAAGTTTCGGCTATCTATCGCGATCTTGAGGTTTGTAATGGGTTATAATGTATGATTTAAGATTTTAAAACAAATTATATTTAAGAGCTTTTTTATGCAAATCTTTCCTTTATTTTTTAGCTTTTCAAGTATATAATAACTCTATATTTATATCTTTAAGACAATAATCAAATTAATATAGTTTAACATAAAAACTTTCTTAAATTAAATAATACTAGCGCTAATAATACTAATGCTAATACATTGGATACTAAAAAATAAGGAGAGTTATGATGATAAGATTTGGACCTTCCGGAAACTCAGAAAGCTTCTATGAGGAAGGAAACAAAGCATCTTTACAGATGCCTGGTTGGCTCAGGAAAAAAGGGCTGGAGGCTTATGAATATCAATGCGGCAAAGGAGTTAAGATCAGTAAGGAGACAGCTCATAAATTAGGTCAGGAAGCAGAACTTAATGATATATTCTTAAGCATTCACTCGCCTTATTACATAAATCTTGCAAGTACTGAAAAGGAGAAGCGCGACAACTCAATAAAGTATATTATTGAATCATTAGAGGCTGCCTCGTGGATGGGGGCATCTAGAATTGTGGTTCATATCGGTTCTTGCAGTAAAGTAAGCCGAGAATGGGCATTAGATACTGCAATAAAAACGTTAAAAATTGCAATCAGTGAAGCTGATGGTATGGGACTTGGCAATATATCCATATGTCCTGAGGTTTTGGGAAAGAAAAATCAATTGGGGGATCTTGATGAGATACTAGATATATGCGGCAATGATGACAGGCTTATACCTACAATTGATTTCGGACACCTTCATGCAAGAGGAATGGGAGCATTAAAATCAAAATCTGATTTTTCCAGTGTCCTATATAAAATTGAAAGTAAGCTTGGAATAGATAGGCTAAGAAAAATTCATATTCATTTTAGCAGGATTGAGTTTACCAAGGGCGGAGAAAAAAGGCACTGGACATTGGATGATACCCAGTATGGGCCGGAATTTGAGCCGCTTGCGCAATTGATATGCGAAAAAGCTATGGAGCCAGTTGTTATATGTGAGTCAAGGGGAAATATGGCTGAAGATGCATTGAAACTTAAAAGTATTTATAAAACAATTTTTGGGGAGGTTAATATATGAAGAAAGTTTTGATTCTAAACGGTCCTAATTTAAATATGCTTGGAATTAGGGAGAAAAATGTCTATGGCGTTGAAACTTTGCAGGATATTGCTCAGAAGGTTAGTGAGGAAGCTAATATTATAGGTATTGATTTTGACTTTATGCAGTCAAACCATGAGGGTGAAATAATTGACAAAATACACGGGGCAAGAGGAGTTTATGATGTTCTCATTATAAACCCGGGAGCATATACTCATTACAGCTACGCAATAAGGGATGCAATAAAAGCCGTTGAGATTCCAGCTATTGAGATACATCTGTCAAATATACATAGCAGGGAGGAATTCAGGAGCAAGTCAGTAATTGCGCCTGTATGCGTGGGTCAAATCTGCGGTTTTGGAAGTAAAAGTTATATACTAGGATTGCATGCGGCAAAATTGCTTTAGGCAGTGTTACATATTTTAAGTAAAGGCCCTGCAAGTAAGAAATGAAGATTAATAGCGCTTGTAATTTAATAAATTTAATAAAACTCGAAAGGATTTAAATCAACATGGCAAATGTTAACGAAAGTATTATAGACAGTCGGTTGAGGAAGCTCAGAGACAGGATGTCAAATAAAAATATTGAAGCTGTTCTGATTTGTAAAAGAGAAAATTATTTTTATCTTTCAGGGTTTACTGGGTCATCCGCATTTTTATTGATATCAAAGACAGACGCTTTTTTAATAACCGACTTTAGATACACTGAACAGTCTCATATTCAGGCTCCGGACTATGAAATAGTTGAGTATCAAGGTAAATTGATTGATACATTAAACAATTTGATAAGGAGAATGAGTATTAAAAAGCTTGGATTTGAAGATAATTATCTTACCGTAGAAAAATTCAACCAATTTAAAGAGGGATTGGAAACGGAACTTTTGCCAATTGGCTCAACTATCGAGCAATTAAGACTTATTAAGGATGAAGAAGAACTTGTTCAAATTAAAAAAGCGGTTAAGATTGCTGATGATGGTTTTAATCACGTCATTAAATATATTAAGCCAGGGATAAAAGAAATTGAAATTGCCGCCGAACTTGAGTATTACATGAAAAAGCAGGGCGCTTTGGGCGTGTCATTTGACACTATTGTAGCATCTGGAAAAAGAGCTGCGCTTCCGCATGGAGTGGCATCAGAAAAAGTTGTTGAGATGGGAGATGTAATAACTTTAGATTTTGGCTGCATTTACAATAATTATTGCTCTGATATGACGAGGACTGTGTTTTTAGGAGAGCCAAATAAAGAAATTCTTAAAATTTATAATATAGTATTAAAAGCTCAGATAGAAGCTTCAAAATCCGCGTTTGCAGGACTTAAGGGCAAAGAAATTGACAGCGTTGCAAGAAACATAATAAAAGAGAATGGGTATGGTCCGAATTTTGGACATTCGTTAGGACATGGAGTCGGAATCGAAGTACATGAGGAGCCGAGACTTTCAATAAGTGGAGAAGTTTTATTGGAAAATGGAATGGTTGTGACTGTGGAACCGGGTATATACGTAGAAGGATTTGGCGGAGTTCGAATTGAAGATATGGTAGTAATCAACGATGATAATCCTGAGATTTTAACTTCTTCAACAAAGGATATAATAATATTAGAAAATTTTTCTTGAAATAAATATGAATTTAATTTAATATTAACTATGTGAAATTCTTTATTGGACTAATGAATGGCGCTGGTAAATATCGTGTATATTATCATTATATTGAAAATAGACAAACATTAGTAAATAATCGGATTTTAAAAATCATTCATTTCAAAGTATTATAATCCATAAAGTGGATATAAAGCTAAGACCTATATAAAATTTGGAGGGAAAATTAGATGATAACAGCAGGAGATTTTAGAAACGGCGCGACTTTTGAATTGGACGGGCAGATATTTCAGGTAGTTGAGTTTCAGCATGTAAAGCCCGGAAAAGGAGCAGCGTTTGTTAGAACAAGATTGAAAAACATCATTACAGGGGCAACAGTTGAAAGAACTTTTAACCCTACTGACAAAATGCCAAAAGCTCATATAGAAAGAAAGGACATGCAATATCTATATAACGATGGCGATCTTTTCTACTTTATGGATGTAGAAACTTTTGAGCAAATGCCTATAAGCAAGAACTCAATGGGGGATGCGCTCAAATTTGTAAAAGAGAATGAAGTAGTTAAAATACTTTCACATAAAGGCAATGTCTTTGGAATAGAACCTCCGACATTTGTTGAGTTGGAAATTATTGAAACTGAGCCAGGCTTTAAGGGTGATACCGCAACAGGAGCAACTAAGCCTGCGACTGTTGAAACAGGAGCTGTCATTAAGGTGCCGCTATTTGTTAACCAGGGAGACAGAATTAGAATTGATACAAGAACTGGTGAGTATATGGAAAGAGCTTAAGGGTAATACTATAAATAAAAACATTTTGAGGTGTTAATATGAGCTATTTAAAGGAAAGGGTTGCTTATTTGAAAGGTCTTGCAGAAGGCATGAATATAAGCGATTCAACTAATGAAGGAAAATTGTTGAAGGCTATGCTTGAAGTTATGGATGATATTGCAATCACAGTCGTAGACTTAGAAGAATCCTTTGATGATTTATCTGAGCAGGTTGACAATATTGATGAGGATGTATCAGATATGGCAAAAGAATTATTTGATGATGAAGATGAACATATTCATGAAATCGAATGTCCATACTGTAACGAAATTTTTACTTTTGATCCTGAAGAACTAGATGAAGATAGTGACGAGATTGAATGTCCCCATTGCAATAAAAAGATTGAAATAGATTGGGACTGCGACTGTGGCTGTGATGATTGCAGTGATGAAGAGGATTAATAAATTAAAAGCGCTATTAATCTTACATTTGACGGAGCGAAATAACGAACGCTTTAACGTTATTTTGTGATAGGCAAATGTAAAAGATTAATCACTTTTAATAAATTAAAATAATTTTATAATCAATATTTTTATAATAAAAAAAGAATGATTTTCTAAATCATTCTTTTTTTATTGGCATAAATTTGGACAAATATTAATATTTATATTCTATATAAGTTGAGAAAAGATTTTACATTAAAAATGCGGTTAAAACGTCTATGATAAATTACAGAAGATGTTACAAAGGAGGAGATAATATGATTGCAAAAGAGGATATAAAAAGTGAGATAAACTTGCGCTTTGAAAGGTTCAAAGAAGAAATCCTTAACTACTTGCCGCTAGAATTACGAAATTTATTGCTAAAAGTTGATCCGAAAGAATTAAGCTTGTTGGAAGAAATTAGGATGAGAGCAGACAAACCATTAATGCTTGGATATTCAATGGGGGACATGTTTTTGGAGCATAACGGACGAGTTAATAAAGAATGTATTTCTCCAAGAAGGGTTTCTCAGAATGAGATAATGAAGACACTGGAGCTTATGAGTCAAAATTCAATTTACGCATTTGTAGAAGATATAAGAAATGGTTATTTAACGTTAAAGGGAGGGCATAGGGTTGGAATATGCGGTAGAACAGTTATTGAGGGAGAAAATATAAAAAATATAAAAGATGTGTCGGGGTTAAATATAAGGGTGTCAAAAGAAGCGCTAGGGTGTTCCCAGAAGATAATGAAGTATATTCTAAAAAATGAAAAGGATATCTACAACACCCTCCTTTTATCTCCTCCTCAATGCGGCAAAACAACCATGCTTCGTGATATAGCAAGGAATCTGAGTGAAGGTATGGCAAATT
>JAUZPS010000237.1 GCA_030705945.1 Bacillota bacterium | reverse complement strand
TTAGTTCCAGATTCATGTTTGTTAATGTAATAGTGCCTATCATTAATGCAGGGTGATTATTAAATGTATTTGAGAGAATAGAAATTAATCCCCCCATTAAGAAGCTTGCATGAAATAATCCTTGATTAACAACAGGCTTGCAAAAACTAACGAGCATTTTTGTTAATCCAATATTATTTAATCCATAAATAATCACATACATTGAAAATGCAAACACCAAAATATGCCATGGTGTTTTCTTTATAATATCTATTGGATTTGTTCGTAAATAAAACCATCTGCATGCCAGTAAAACTATTGAACCCGATACTGCTACAACATAAATCGGAATGCCAAAATAAGAAGCAACAAACAGCAGACATCGTATAGCGAATACAAATCCCAGAAGTTTAAGCATAAATTTTGTTCTCTTTTGTTTTGTATTAAAAGACAAATTTCCTCTTAGTGGATGAAAATACTTTTTAAAGAAAAGTTCCTCCATGTCCATTGATGATGCAGGAAGTTTTCTGGGTAGTTTTTTCTTTAATACTAAAAACATTAAAACAGACATGAAAATGAGTCCGGTTGTACCTGGAACAAACATCATTGCTGTATGCATATAAAGCGTCATATGGATTATCTTTAATGCAATTAAATTTACAATATTACTTACTCCTATGGGTGTACTCGAAGCTGTCGCGATTAATGCTCCGCTTAATAAATAGGGTATTTGTTGGTGAGGTTTTAATTGTAAATTCTTAAGTAATAGTATTAGGATAGGTGTGGTAATCATAATACTACCGTCATTATTAAAAAGTAGTGTCATGAGAAAGCATAGTAATTGTATATACCAGTATAGACGATAGCCTGAGCCCTTTGCAAAACCTGCCAATCTCGCAGCTGCCCAGTGAAAGAATCCAAAGCTTTCCAGAATGACTGCCATGACAATAGTTGCAATTATTGTCACTGAAGCATCGCTTATCTTTTGTAAAATATCTACAAGGTTCGGAAATGATACAACTCCTGTAAGCAGTATGATCAATGCTCCTATCGTAGCGGGATATACTTCATTCAGCCCTCTAGGTCTTATAAAAATTATTGCCATAGTCATAAGAAACACTAAACTTGTAACTATAACTTTTAAATCCCAAATCATATGTTCACCCCTTAATTTAATGTATACAGGTTGTAATTAGATAAGAATGAATGATTATAATTGTAAAGAACGTCTAGGCAGTTAACGTAATATCCATCTAGTATATATTATGTTTATGATTTAAATAGGTTCAATAAAATTACCAAATCAATTTAGGTAGTCAATGTTTTTATAACGAAAACGCTTTTTCTGCATAGAATATTTATATAAGAATGAGATGGAGTTGAGAATATGAATGAAGTAAAAATATTTTTGACCGGTTGTAAGGATAATTTGTTGATACTGCTGTTAAATGATGTGGAGGTATTGACCTTGAAAGAGTGGATTATTAATGATACCCCTACATTGACAATGTGTGTTGAATCTAACAAAAATGAAATAACATTATTCAGATCACATATTTCTTGTATACAATATGGTTAAAATGCAAAGATTATTTTATTACTTAGACTGGTTTGCTTTGTATAGTTACAAATATGCTGGGAGACTCCTTTTATGTGATTTTCATTATGAAATTTCTCTCCCAGTTGATGGCTATCGGCATATCTTGGCAAGCTTATACAATCATGCCAATCTGAAATATTACCATTAAACACCCTAAAAAGCCAACTCTAAATATTGCTTATAAGCTATATATTAATTTTTACACGTCAGAATTACTTTCTTGTAATTATTGAATAATCTATACATCATGCCTATCTTTCAGCTACTAAACAATCCAATAACATGCCAGTAAGATGAGGTAAATTATTCTTAATCAAACAGTTGAAATTTATCCGTTTTTGCTGTAAAATACCTGCATACAAAAAACGGGGTGGTCATATTGAGTATCATACAAATCAACAATTTATGCAAAAATTTCAAGGTATTAAACCGTCATCAGGGTTTTGGAGGAGCTATTAAGGACCTATTTTCACGGGATTATAAAATAGTTAAAGCGGTAGAAAACATATCCATGTCTATTGAAAAAGGCGAAATGGTTGGGTTTGTTGGCCCGAACGGAGCTGGAAAGTCCACTACCATTAAAATGATGACAGGAGTTTTGGAACCAACCTCAGGAGATATTTTGGTTGATAACTTCGTCCCATATAAACAGAGAATGAAGTATGTCAGAAACATCGGGGTCGTATTCGGGCAGAGAACCCAGCTTTGGTGGGAACTTCCCGTTATTGAATCATTCAGATTGTTAAAGGAAATTTTTGAGATAGACGATAAAACATATGAAACAAATATGGGGGTATTTAACGAGCTTGTAGGAATAAATGCGCTTTTTAATACTCCAGTCAGGTTCCTCTCACTAGGTCAGAGGATGCTTTGCGATATTGTCGCGGCTTTTTTGCATAACCCGAAAATCATTTTTCTTGATGAGCCTACAATAGGTTTGGACGTGTCAGTTAAAAATAAAATACGCGGCCTTATTAAAGAACTGAACTCGATGAATAAAACCACAATACTTCTCACAACTCATGATATAAGCGATCTAGAGGTATTGTGCAAGAGAATCATCATAGTTGATAAAGGTTCCGTAATTTTTGACGGAGATATGCAGAAGGTAAACAGTATATTTGGCGCCTATAGAGTTTTGAGGCTTGAGCTGTCGGAGCAGAACAACTTAGAAGAATTGTCCGCAAAGATCATGAGCAATTTTAAATGCGATAAACCGCCTGAAATTGAGCCATGTGAAGACGGCTGGATTAATATTACCATTAACTTAGAAGAAATTAAATTGATTGATATGCTAAATTACCTTCTAACGCTTTTTCCCCTAAAGGACATAAAAGTAGAAGAAATCCCTACAGAAAAGGTTATCAGGGAAATCTACGAGGGTGGTATGTGATGAAAAAATATTTTACAATAACAAAAAAGGTATTCCGTATAATTACAGTATTCAGATTTAATTTTATCTTTTCAATTATTGGTAACCTTTTATACATAATCATTTTATATTTTTTATGGGGAGCTATTTATTCATCCGGAGCGAAAAAGCTTAACGGAATGACCTTCAATCAGGTTTTTGTCTATTTGTCTCTGGCTTCAACCATTTTTATGTTGTTTTCAACATACCTAGAATGGGGAATGTCAAGAGAAGTTATTGAAGGTTCCATAGTAATGCATTTTGTAAAGCCGGTAGATTTGCAGATGTACAAACTCTTTGAGAGCCTTGGGTTTGTATTAATTAATTTTGTGACAGTCACACTGCCTTCAATTTTGATGATACTTGTTGTGTTCAGGCCACAGATGCCCCTTGGAATAAACCTGATATTTTTCCCGTTATCATTGATTCTAGCGTATTTTATTATGTTTAATATCGACTTTTTTGTCGGACTTTTGTGTTTCTACAATGAATCAACATGGGGAATGAGTTCAGCAAAGGATTCTATAGTAATGCTACTTTCAGGCGCGGTGATACCAATAAGCTTTTTCCCGGGGACATTAAAAACAATTGTAAACTTTTTACCGTTCCAGGCAGTTTATAATATTCCTTTGGATACTCTTGTTTCCTATAACCTTAACATAAATGATTATCTTAGAAATATTGTTTTACAGCTTGTATGGGTAGTTATACTTTTTATCGTAAATAGATTGTTTTTCAGAAAGGCTGTCAAAGTAGTTACAGTGAATGGAGGTTGATTTAGGGTCATGAAGAGGTTCAGGTTTTACGCAAGACTTTATATTTTAATGATATCCCAGTATATTAAAGCTAGAATGCAGTTTAGAAGCGACTTTTACATCAGTACCTTTGCAATGATACTTCTGAATATAACCGGAATATTCTCCTACTGGATACTTTTCCATTCCATAAGCAGTATTGATGGCTGGAATTTTAACCAGCTGGTTTTCCTGTATTCCTTTGCGCTTTTGGCAACGACTCCTCAGCAGATATTCTTTGATAACCTGTGGGTAATAAGAATAAGCCTTAGAAACGGCAATTTTATAAAGTATTATTTCAAACCAATAAATACGCTGTTTTATTACATTTCTGAGGTGTTTGACATAAAGGGACTCGGGCAATTAGGACTTGCGTTGGTTATGCTGATATATTCGTCCGTTAAGTTGGGTATCAATTGGAACCTCCTTAACATTATTATGCTGATCGTGTTTATTTTAAGTTCGGCTCTCATAATGATATCCCTGATGCTTCTTGCCGCGTCAATATCATTTTGGGTTATTGAGTCTGTATCGGTAATTATGCTTATCCATAAGTTAAGTGAATATTCAAGATACCCGATTACTATATTTAACGGCGTTTTCAGATTTATTTTTACCGGAATAATTCCTATCGCGTTTATAGCGTATTATCCTTCCAGATATTTTTTAAGTCAGGGAACATTTGATGTAAAAGTGTTTGCTACTCCTTTTGTTGGAATTATTTTGTTTATGATTGCGTATAGAGTTTGGACTATTGGCGTTAATAGATATTCGGGAACTGGGTCATGAGCATAGATAACCAAATGTAAAATTAGTATAAAACTACTTTTACATTCAGCTATTTATATGATCTTTTCTTAAGAATGAAAAATAGAATTGCAATAGATATTACAATTCTGACTAATCTGCCAGTGGTTACCAGATTTGTGCTGCTGTAATCAGAATTATATGAGTAATAATGATTTGAAGGAGTAGAATACTTGTACTCATTATTTGGAGAAGAATTATAAGTTTCATACTCATAACTTTGACTATCGTATTCTTTATTGGAGTTACTGACTATTGAATATATACCAAAGCCAATGGTCAAAATAACTGAAGTAAGAATTAGTCTTATAATAAGCTTTTTCTTAAACTTTGAGTTAGGTTTGAGTGACTTATTGCATTTATAAAATGATTTTAGTTCAGAATTTACTTGCTTAAGTTTAGACCTTAAAAGTTTATCCTTAGAGTTTTGCCGTATTTCCGATAGTATTTTTTTCTTTTTGCATTTAATTGAATCTAAAAGAGTAATTTGCAATGAGCTCTTTGATGGGCTTAATTCAATAGCTTTTGAAATATATTTTTGAGCTTCTTGAAAATTTTCTATCTGAATATTGCACTTGGAAATTAAATCCAATGCTTCAATATGGTTATTATTTTTTAGAAGAACCTTGTTTAAATCTTCAATCGCTTTATTGAAGGCTTTGTTTTTATATAGCAAATTTGATCGGAAAAATAAACTTTGAGTATGAAACTGGTTTATATTTAAATACTTGTTGAGCAATTCTAATGAGTTTTCCGCGTTTCCCATAAGGTAATAGTATTCGCCTTTCATACGCCACAATTCTGGATCTTCAGGATAGATTTCTTCTGCTTGGGTTAAATTAACGAAGGCTCCGTTATAATTCTTCTTTAAAAGATCATCAAAAGCAGCCTCCCGAAATTCAATATAATTATCGAGAGCCACTGTGTCTAAATCTAAGTCTTTGAGATATGAAAAATCCAGACTTTGAGGTTCGTTTATACGTCTTATGATATATTTTACTAATTTATTTGGAAGTCTGTCATTAAGAAAATCAATGTTTGTGCTCCAATTGAAATTTGAATCAAGAAGTTGCCATACTTTCTTTGGTAAATGGTAATGCTCTGAAATAAAGTTAATCATTTCTGCATTCACAAGTTCTTTATTGTACAGATTCCACATTGATTCACAATCAAAAAGAGTTTCCCATTTAGTCTCATCTATACGGGCAGAAAAGACATTATATAGCTCTTTAGCTTTTTTTATAAGTTCTTTATTATCATCATAAAGGCTGCGGTTGTTGCGGGTAAACTGGTTGTTAAATCTTATATGGGGAGGAATTTTAAATTTATTATTTGAAATTTGCTCGTCTTTAAAATCCGATTTAGAATTATTTAAATTCATTTCTTCAGAGGATTCTGGTAAATCAATTGAATCAATATTGTTCTCAATATTAACAGTTGAATCATCATGTTTCAAACCACTTGAGCGGGTTCTCTTGGAGAGCTTAACAGCCTTGTCGAAGGCTTCTCTAAGTTGTTGGTAACCTTGGGGGTCATCTTCAGGATGGCATTTTTTGAGCTTAGCCGCATAAGCCTTTTTGATTATTGATATATCATTCGTTGGGGGAATTTCTAAAACACTCCAGATATCCATTTATCACAACCTCGCTTCAAGCTCATCCAGTTTTTTCTTAAGAATTTCAGCAGCTTTTCTTATTTCAAGCTCATTTTGACGGTACATAACGCTCTCGAACTCCTGAAGTATTCTGGAAATATATTCTCGTACTTCTCCTAGCGACTCCTCATAAATTCGCTCTCCCCGAGCAAGGAGAAGCTTATTTTCTGTTCTCTCCCTTGGATGAATTTTTATGTTCTTTAAAGTTTCCAGCCGCTCTTCTATTTCTTCAGGCGTCATACTGCCTGGGCTTTTTTCTATAACAATTCTTTTTTTAGCGCCTGTCTTTCTTGTAATAACTTCAACTTCCAAAATTCCATTAATATCATATGTATATCTCACGTCTATAAGTTGACTGCCAGCTGGTTCGGGATCAATATCAATATTCAGCTCTCCGATATTTATATTGTTCTCAACCCTGCGGCTTTCACCCTGGTAAATCTCAACATTTATTATTGACTGGTTATCATATACTGTCGTCAGGGTCTCAACCCTGCTTACGGGAATGGGTGTATTTCTTTCAATTATTGGTAAAAAGTATCCGCTCTCATGCTTTCCTCTTCCCATATTTTTAGCAATGTTGACACCAAGTGAATAAGGGCAAACGTCTGTCAGAATTACTTCATTAAGAGCTTCGTTCCTCTCTTTCAAGGCAACCTGAATTGCTGCTCCTAATGCTACCGCTTCGTCAGGGTTTATATTTGAATTGGGCAGCCTTCCAAACATTTTTGAAACAGCGGACCTTACAATATGCATTCTGGTGGCCCCGCCTATCAATATTACCGAGTCAAGATCCATTGGCATAAGTTCCGCATCTCTTAAGGCCCGTTCTACAGGATGACGTAATCGTACTAGGAGATTATTTGACAGTTTCTCATAATCAGAACGATTTATAGTGGTCTCATAGGATTTACCGTTAAAAGTAAAGCTCATTCTCCCAGAATTATTATTACTAAGTTCATATTTGCATAGCTCCGCTTGCTTATTTATTGCCGATAAAGCTTTATTGTCAAGTGAATTAATATCAAAACCATGTTGTTCAATAAAATAAGAGGCTAGTATATC
>JAUZPS010000236.1 GCA_030705945.1 Bacillota bacterium | reverse complement strand
TTACTCCATCGAAATCTTTTTTGTACTTTTCAGGTGCTATTTCTTTCATCTTTCCATATGCATTTTTAAACTTTATTACCCTTGCTTTATTTTCAGTACTTAGAAAATTTTCTAAAAATCCTTCATCTGAACTTGCTTTAATAACCGACTCACCGATTTCTTCATATATAATCAAAAACTCTTTTCTTGCATCAATATATTTTATATCGTTAGTTGAATCATTTTTATTAAATTCTGAGCAACTAGTTATAACTAATGATATACTTATTAATAAAATAGATAACACTAAAATAATTCTATTATTCATAAAATCCACCTTAGATTTAATTAGTCCTATAATGATTAATGTAAATTATGCATTAAATGCTTATTTGTGTCAAGTTTACTGATTAATTAAGTTTACAAGAATAATATAAGTAAAGGGACACCAAATTTCAACTTTGGTATCCCCTTGCTTCTTCATCCCTATTGTAATTTTTCCCACGACAGGCAGTTATCATTTTTCATCTGTGTCAAAAATCACTATCCCCTGGGGGATTTATGGAATACATGGCACTGATAAGCCATGGTCTATATCACAAGCTGTTAGTCATGGCTGTGTCCGCATGTATAGCAGAGACGCCGAAGATCTCTATAATATAGTTCCCATTGGGACTCCAGTGTATATCTATTAGTATTAAGCTAAACCATATAAACCATAGAGAGTTCAATAAATTCTACATAAATTTCTTTAAAGTATTATAGAACATTTTCCAGTATAATAAGCTGCATACTCCGCAAAGTGTTCATTGAATCTCTATGGGTCGTCTTAATATTTTTATAATTATTCACTTCACGTAAAAATAGGTTTTTGTCTATTTAAGTATGTTTACTGTTCCTTCTCTTCTTTGAGCAGGTTCAGGTGTAACTCCTCCATTATACCCTAACGCGACTGATCCAAATGGCTCGTATCCCTCAGGTATTCCAAGTTCTTTGAACAAGGTTTTCCCCTCTTCGGTTGTTTTAAGAAAGTTAACAAAATGAAGCCAAACTGAACCAATACCAACAGATTCCGCAGCAAGAAATATATTTGCTATTGCAAGTGTTACGTCATTAACCGGCGCAATGGCGTTCACATCACCTGAAACTATTATAAAGGTAGGCGCATGGTAGAAAGCGCTGAATTTTTCGGCTTTAGCTCTTTCACTAAACCTTTCTACCCCAGACTTTTCGAAAGCAATCTTAGCCATTTCATTAATTTTAGATAAAACATCTTTATTCTGAATAACCGTAAAATGCCATGGCTGCTGTCCCATAGCGCTCGGAGCGTATTTAGCCGCTTCAAGTATTGTAAAAAGTTCCTCATCCTTTATCTGCTCGCTTTTAAAGTTCCTGATGCTTCTTCTTTTAAAAATTGTTTTTAAAGTTTCATTTTTTGCAAATTGAGACATAATTAATCTCCTCCATTGTACAATCATATATTTATTATATTTATTATTTCTATTATTTTAGACTTTCTATCTTTTTAATTTTTCTTATTTTTATCTTAGGGAGTTTCAAAAAATTCCTTGTTCAAGTTTTGTATGATGAAAACCCATTATATCAAGTTTTTGAAACTCCCAGTTGACCAGTTTATTTTTTGATACTACCTTACTCAAATTTACATATAGTTTATTATACAGTTTATACTCTATACTTTTCTTCCCACAATAACAAGATCCCTTTCTCAGAAATTCCCATAGTTTTTCCAAGGTGGTTATCTTTATCGATCAAAAATAAAACTTTTAATATTTGATATAAACTCTCTTGAATAATAGTAAGGCTTTAAATACTCTACTGTTTGAGAAGGAGCGCCTGTACAAGCTATACCCAGCCTTTTGCCCAGCCATAGGGCCCTGAAAATATGATAATCGTTTGTTACAATCACAGCACTTTTAAAACCTTTCTCCTTCATTATTTTCTTTGAAAACTTTAGGTTCTCATATGTGCTTGTTGACTTGTCCTCCTCAAAAATTATATCTTCAGGAACCTTATTTTTTATGAGCCATTTTTTCATAACATTAGCTTCACTTGTTTTTTCATCTGATCCCTGGCCACCGCTGACAATAATACTCTTTGCCACACCTTTTTTATACAGCGCTAATGCATTTTGCAACCGGTATTCAAGCATAAGACTAGGACCCTCGCCCCAAATCTGGCAGCCTAAGACTATAAGTACATCCGAGTTTCTGGGTTTTGAATTCTTAGCTCCATCAAGGATAAATGAAAATAGGACTGAACACAAAATTGCGACCACCAAAAAAATAATACAGATCACTTTAATGAACTTTTTTGAAATCCCGCCTATTCTGAACCTTTTCATTTGCTCATTCCTCTTTTGTATTACTCTTAATATATTCATCTGTTTCCCACCTCAACGTTTTTATAAGTTCTTGAACAAGCCTTTCCTTATCTTTATCTACTGGCAGCGGGGAATTGTTATTTGCTGCGCCTGTATTTAAACAAACAAGGTATGCCCTATTTTCATCTATATTTTCATTATTTTTTGCGCTAAAAGCTAACTTGCCATTTGCCGACCAGAAGATTTTGCCTTCAGAGTTTATATCCTGCGTTAGCTGTTCTTCTTTTGCCCCAGATCTATTAACAATAAATATGTCACTTTCATTTCTTTCTCCTCCTGAAAAAGCTATCCAATTACTGTCGTTTGACCATGATAATTCACTGATCTTAAGTTTGGAGGATATTTCTCTCTTCTCATTCCCCTCCATATCACTAATGACTAATCTGTCCTGACTCAAATCATCCTCAATACTCTTAACATAAGCAATCTCATTGCCTTCAGGTGATAGCGCATAACCATTGACGCGGCTATCTATAAGAATAAATTTCTTCTTATAAATATCCAGAACATATAGATTATTTTCATTTGTTTTGCTATCAAACCCTAAAAATACATATTTCAGGTTGTCAATATCGAGTACAGCATGACTGATTTCGTTTATATCAGGCGCTTTAATGTTGTTGAAATCGAAGTTTTTATCTGCGCTTGGTTCAACAAACTTAATTGATTTTGTAGTTGTTGACCCTCCTGAATAACTTTCCATTCCATAAATGTTCCAGCCAAAGTACTTTTTTAAATACAGAAATGGATTTGTCAATATTACCTCATGGTTTCCGTAAAAGGAATAGTCCTGAACATCAGATATTTTTAGCTTATTCTTGGCAATTGAGTTATCTACTCCATGCAATAATGTAATATTCTTATCGTCAAGGTTTATTAGATAGTTATCATACATTAAATATTTGGAATCTCTAGAGATAATTACTTTATAGCTTTGATTGTAAGGTTGTGTAAATATTTTTTGCTTATCCCTCGATGCTGCGCCTACTTTATAGAATTCTAAACTTACGCCATTTTTAGAACTTACGAACAATTCGTCTCCAACAAAGCCTTCAACCTTACCCTTGCATATTTCATCCATGCTTACCATCAAGCTGGTATTTGAAATTCCAGGTCCTTGAATAACTGATATTTTTGTGTTTGACCTGCAGCCTGCTAAAACAGCAATGGATAAAAAAGCAAGCGCAATCCTATATTTAGCCCTCATCTACAACCTCCTAAGAAAAGCCTGATTATAGCTATTTCTCATTTTCCCGATAAACTTTATAAGCTTATAATATACTATAATTCTAATGATAAAATAAAGCAGATGTAACAATCTTGTAAATTCTTATAAGACAATTTTATAGACCGTAACAAAAATACAATACTTAAAATAAAGTTATATATAGTTTTATTCATCGCGCTGAACATATTAAAAAAAGCTTTTCAAAGCAAACCTATATATATAAAAAGCACTATTAATCTTACATTTGACGGAGCAAAATAACGAACGCTTTAACGTTATTTTGCGATAGGCAAATGTAAAAGATTAATTGCTTTTTATATAAAACAAAACCTTGCAGTTCGATATTAATAATGATAATCTTAAAAAAATAGTTCAAATGGGCTATGTCAATATAAACTATGTGATAGTATAATTTTATATATAATTAAAAATATAGTTCCTAATACTTAAAGCATAACTGGAAGGAGGGATTGCATGCCCATATCAATGGCTAGTAGTGTTAAAGATGGACCTTATGAAGCTATAAACACAATTTTACTTCAGAAGGCTATGGTCAATGATGTGTCATCCTCAAAAAATCTTATCCAAAGCATGTCTTCCACTAACAATAAAATAATGGAAAGATCTGCTGCTCCTCATCTTGGTAATAAAATTGATATCAGACTCTGATGGATTTATTTAAACTACTAGTTAATTTAAAGGAGGATGTGAAAAACATAGTGGTTCTTTTTTGCGAGCCGCTTATAGAAGGCTATACGCGGTGTAGCAAAATTTATAGAACCACTTTTTTTCACATCCTCCTATAAATCGTAAAAAAGGTTTTACATAAGCAAATGAAGTTAAAGCATCTCCATTTGCAATATAATATAGAATTTTTCATGATTTATATACATCAAGGTAGATATTTCTTAATTTTAAAATTTATTGTAAAATGTTTATTACAAAAAGTAAAGAACAGGCATTCCTCAAGTCGGAATGCCTGTTCTATTATAAAAACATATAGGATTTTAATCATAAGCAGTATCAAAAAAACTTGTCACTTTGAAAAATTACCAATTTTTATATTGGCTTTGCCATATTCCAGTATTATAAGTTGCTCCTGAGCCAATAAACGCGCTCTTTCTTTCTGTTTCTCCAGCTAAGTGCCAACGGCACCATGCCACAATTGCAGGAATTCCGTCAAATGGGCCGCTTCCATGGCCTCCTCCGACTATTCCGCCAAACCATATCGGTACTGTTGCGTTTTTATAATCATTTTGCGTGTTTCCTAGAGC
This sequence comes from Bacillota bacterium, assembly GCA_030705945.1. GTDB lineage: Bacteria > Bacillota > Clostridia > Acetivibrionales > DSM-2933 > Pseudobacteroides. The sequence continues at coordinate 2,458 of JAUZPS010000236.1, read as the reverse complement.
TAGGGTATCAGCTAATCCGCATATAAACGCAGTAGGTTTACGCAACTTGCTTGCTCCTGTTCCATCAAAGGACCCACCGTCACAATGAATTGTTGTAGTTATTCTGGGGTCGCTTGCTACAACATATGCGCCTATTGAACCAAGTGAATGACCCCCGGCTCCGATTCTACTGGTATCCAATTTATTGTAATACGGACTTGATGAATCACTATTCTGTGATATAATCCAGTCTAATGCCACTTTCATCTCTGCTCCTGAGTTTGTTGATGGTTCGCTATAAATTACAAAACCGTGAGAAGCTAATCTTTTTAATAATGATTGATAATCCAAGGGTTGAGATCCTGACCCTGGACCCCATAAAAATATAGGATGTTTACTAACTCCCAGACTTCCAAGAGTAGCTGGTCTTACAACCACTCCCTTTTTAGTAGGTCCAACGTTTTGGTCCACTACTGTTGAGAATGGACCATCTTTATCAACACTAGCAACTGTAGGTAAAATTCTTGCATTAGTTGATACAGCAGGTGTAGGTGTATTTGTTGGTGTATTTGTTGGTGTATTTGTTGGCTTATTTGTAGGGGTGTTTGTTGGAGTATTTGTGTTATTAGCCACCATATTAAATTGACTAGCAACAATCATAACATCAGCCATATTTATAGCTTCATCACCGTTTAAGTCTAAATCGACTTTATATCTTCCATCCCATATAATAGAATTGAATGCTGACGCCATAAGTATTACATCCGCCATATTTACAACACCATCTTTGTTTAAGTCACCTTTAAGGAATGACGTTGCAGTTGAAGTAGGTTTTAACGTTGTAGTTGAAGTTGGTGTAGGTTTTGACGTTACAGTTGGAGTTGGTGTTGAAGTTGATGTATTCTGATCCGTAAATCCCGCTGTGCACGCCATTTGTGAATAATTCCAAAGGCTTTGCTTCCACACATTCCAATCGTGACCTGCTCCCTGAACAAGAAAATATGTATTGGGAATACTATGGGAGTCACAGAAGGTATGAACTCCTGTGCCAAAATTTATAAGGTTGTCAGTAGTTCCATAGGAAATAAACAGAAATTTCAGTTGTTGTTTTGCTGCAACCCCATTATCCGGGAATAATTGGGAGTTTGGAAGAGTGTCAGGCGCTGCGGAAAATGCCCCTATATAGGGGAATAGGTTCAGATTTAACAAACCAATATTGAACGCTTGTCCACCGCCCATTGAAAGTCCAGCTACTGTTCTGTGTCCACGGTCAGTATATACAGAATAGTGTGATTCTACGTATGGCATAAGTGAATTAATCAAGTCCTTTGTAAAGTTTGTCCATCCATCAGAAATACCAGTTCCGGTGGCATTTCCGTTAGGTAATACACAAACAAAGGGTTGAATTTTACCCGCTGCAAGGAGATTATCAAGAATTACATTCGGAGCGCCGTTGTTGTACCACTCATCTTCATTTCCTCCAATACCGTGCAATAAATACATGACACTATACTTATTACTCGTTGAATAACCTGGTGGTAGGTAAATTCTTGCTCTACGCTGGCTGTTTGTTGCTGTGGACTGATAAGTAATATAGCTTACCTGACCATGCGGAATGTTGTTCTGGACTTTGTCATAACCTGATGGTGGTGTAGTGGGGAGCGAAGCCGCTGTTGTCATGATTGCTGTAACATTTAAGAATGTTATAATCAGCAAACCAGTTAATAGAACACTTAAAACCTTTTTTTTCATACTTCTAGCCTCCTATTTTATTTTTTTAAAGAGGTATTCGCCTTTCGGCAACTATAGGCAACAAATGTAAAAGATTAGTCACTTATAATTTACCTCTAATTTTTATAACATAAGAATTTACAAATATTTCTTTACTTATAATATTCGAAGTAAAAAATTTTTTAAGTGTTTTTTTTAAAATGAAGTATATAAATTTTGTTAAAAGCAATAAAGTTATTATCTTAGGAAGTTTCAAAAAATTCCTTGTTCAAGTTTTGTATGATGAAAACCCATTATATCAAGTTTTTGAAACTCCCAGTTGCTAAGTTTTTTTGATACTACCTTACGCATAAATTTGGATTTATTCAGAAGATTCATTTCATTAATTTCATAAAAAATCTACTCCTTAGGAAGAGAAATAATCACTTTTGTACCAATCCCAAGTGAGCTTTCTATAACAATCTCCCCGCCATGTTTATCAATAATTTCTTTTGTTATGGAAAGACCTAGCCCGTTCCCTCCGATTTCTCTTGATCTTGCTTTATCCACCCGATAGAAGGGCTCAAATATTTTATCCTTCAGCTCTTCCGGAATGCCACGCCCATTATCAGCAATTTCTAAAAGAACATTATCCTGCTTTTCATATAATTTAACAGTTATTTTGCCCTTTTGAGAATACTTTATGGCGTTGTCAATTATATTTACAACAGCCTGTTTTATCCTCAGCGGATCAGCCATTATTACCTTA
>JAUZPS010000235.1 GCA_030705945.1 Bacillota bacterium | reverse complement strand
TTTTATATCCTTCTTTTACAAAAACCGACGACAGTTTCTGACTTAAATTCAAGTCTATCTTAGGATTCTCTTTAAAATTTGTGTATCCTGACTCATAGCATATAAAAATCTCGGCAAGTTCACAGCTGTTGTACAATGCCAGTATATCATCCCGCATTTTAGCTTCCATAAATTCAGGCAGGCTTACTTTTATTCCATTAATAGTACAAACCTTCTTAAAAACTTGCGTTGTTTTTCCATAATTAATTATCACTCCTCCTTTTTTAAACCTTTCTTGGTTAAATTCTGCGCTAACTCTCATATTGATTATTATATCACTTCTCTTCACAGTATTTGGCAAGTCACTGGATATTCCGATAGATGAGCCTGTTTCGTAATAAATTTCATCAATACCTTTCTTTACATACTCATCTTCAGTAAATATCGTTATATATTTAATAAAACTTGACAACAATTTTATAACGCCAAAAGCCATTTCATAATCTTCACCATGAATTACAGCTATTTCTATAGCATTAATGTCAAACTGCTTTAACTTGGAGATTTCTTTTATTATTTCAGGAAGCAGGGCTCTATAAAGAAGCTGGCCAGTATACATTTTTACAAACATGTTATCTGAAGGGAAGATCCCATAAAGCTTGCTTGGTAAAATACAACTTTCCAAGTTGTTATCATTACATATATTCTTTAAACATTTAAATAATTTTTCTCTCCTGTTTTCGCTTGAAGTCATGAATTCATCAAGCGTGTATGGAATTCTTATCGTATTTATATAAATGTCATCAGCGATTGTCAGCTTTTCAAGCCAATGTGGTATATCAGGCTTTTTAAACTTTTTAAAAATTAATTCAAAAATCCTTTTAAAAATGTTTTTTTTTCTGTTTACATCGGAATCCCTTTTAAAAATAAGCAACGCAAAATTATTCATAATAGCTCCTAAATTTTATTGACTGAGTCGGGGGATATACGAAATGGATTTATGCCTTTAGCGCTCCCAATTATCTCCCGAAAAAAAAAGCGCAAACCCAGACTGAAACCAGCACGCTTGTAGCTTCCGCAAGTAAGGCTGCCACAAGAGTATGTCTGATATTTTTTATACCAACTGATCCATAGTAGACTGTAAGTGTATAGAAAATTGTTTCTGTTGATCCCATCATTGTCGAAACTACTCTTCCAATAAAAGAATCCGCTCCATAATTCTTCATAAGGTCAGATACCAACGCTAAAGACGCGCTGCCTGATATTGGCCTTAAAAAAGCAAGGGGCAGCGCCTCTGATGGTATACCAAATATGGATGTTATAGGTTTTGTAACGCAGATAATTAAATCAAGCGCCCCTGATGCCCTAAAAACGCCTATTGCTACCATTAGTCCAACCAAAGAAGGAATTATTTTGACAATGGTGTTTATGCCCTCTTTCGCGCTATCAACAAATACATCATAAACCTTCACTCTTTTCATTATTCCCGCAGTCAAGATCACTACGAAAATCAATGGCACAGTGTAATCAGAAAAATTGTTAAATATAATTATCAGTCCCCTTAGCAACGCCAAAATACCCAACTATAATGTAAAGTCTTTTTCGCGACTTTTATATCAACCTCTTTTGGCATACCCCAAAACTTTTACAGCTATGACGCCCACAATTGTAGCGCTTATGGAAGTTATCCAAATCGGAATTATTATTTCAGCGGGATTGCCGGAACCAGATGCTGCCCGAAGCGCTATAATTGTAGCCGGTATCAATTGTATTGCTGTCGTATTCAGCACGAGAAACATAACCATGGAATCAGAAGCAGTATCTTTCTTGCGGTTAATTTTCTGCAGCTCATCCATGGCTTTTAATCCTAAAGGCGTTGCCGCATTTCCAAGCCCTAAAAAGTTTGCTGTAAGATTCATTACTATCGCGCCTACGGCAGGACTTTTAGAAGAAACTTCCGGAAATAAAAAGCTTATTAAGGGGGAGACTATCTTTGATATTTTACTAATCAATCCGCTCTTCTCAGCGACTCCCATCAAACCGGTCCAAAGGCACAGTATCCCAAGTAGACCGATTGAAAGTTCTACAGCAGATTTTGATGAGTTAAAAGCCGCTTGAGTTACCTCGCCTAATTTACCATTAATTCCCCCAACAATAAAACCTATAACCAACATACCCATCCATATATAATTAAGCATAATTTCTCCTTTTAAATTATCCTATATATTTTGCAATAAACATTTTACATAAACTTTTTATATTGCAAAATATATACCTTAATTTATAAGTTGCGAAAAATCCCATATTATTTTTGCAAATGAAGATGCTTTAACTTCATCTGCTTATATCTTAATATCAATACTTTATATATAGAATTCAGTATTAATTTATATGAATATAAAAAGATATCTATTCAATTTAATTGCAAATGTTTTGAGTAAACATTTTTCATATATTAAAAGTGCTATTAATATTGCATTAAGCAGAGCAAAATAACGAATAGTTTTAACGAGGTTTTGCAACAGATAAATTTAAAAGATTAATTGCTTTTTATATAGACTTATTTCTAATCTGTTTACACTCTGGTATTAATGCCTCTAATTTGTCTATTAGTGGATGCTTTCCACAATCATTGTATTGCATGCTTTACAATTATAACAATTTCTAGAAGTGATTTTTGACAATTTTAAGCTCATATTTTGTCGTAATTTGTCACAATTTATTTGTCATGGTTACCAGTTATATTCTACCATATTTAACATGTTATTTTATTCGTATAAACCATGTCTAATATACATAATATTATTAATGTGAACAAAAGTTGAATTTAGTGCATTTCAATAAGGTTAGAAAATTAAAAGAATTTACAGGAAACATTTTTTAGAATTTTTTTAAATTTATTGTTGACGATAGTTGGAATTTATGCTACTATAAAAATGCAAAGTTTGTCGAATACTGTAATTTTAGAGGAGGAAATAAAATGAAATCTACTGGAATTGTTAGAAAAGTTGATGAATTAGGAAGGGTAGTACTTCCAATCGAATTAAGAAGAACACTCGACATCGCAGAAAAGGATGCTTTAGAAATATACGTTGACGGTCAGACAATAATACTTAAGAAATACGAGCCAGCTTGTATATTCTGCGGAAACGCAAAAGACGTATCAGTATACAAGGGAAAAAATATTTGTCCTGATTGCATGAGAGAACTTAAGAAATAAATATATAAATAATAAAAGGACTGTCTAAAAACAGTCCTTTTATTATTTATGATCAAATGAAAATTAGTTTAGTTAGTATCAAAAAATAAACTGGTCAACTAGGAGTTTCAAAAACTTGATATGGTGAGTTTTCATCATACAAAACTTGAACAAGGAATTTTTTGAAACTCCCTTATACTATATTTTTTCACTCTTATAATTACAGACATGAAACTTTTGAACATACTGATGATTACTTTTTCATAATACTGTTATAAACATCTCTTTTGCTAAGTCCGCGGTCAGAAGCCACCTTAATAATTGCTTCCTTTTTAGTCATTTCCATATCCAAATAAATCTGAAGATGTTCCTCAAGACTAATAGTATTCCATTTTTCAATTTTTTCTTCTTCAAGTATTTCTTCTTTTACACCCTCTATTATTAGAACATATTCGCCTTTTGGAGCCTTTAGCGTATAATACTCTATAGCTTCTTTAAGAGTTAATCTTATGAACTCTTCAAATTTCTTCGTAAGCTCTCTTGCCAAAACTATATTCCGATCTCCTAAGACCTCATACATATCATTGAGTGAATAAATAAGCTTGTGAGGCGCCTCATAAAAAACCATTGTGCGTATTTCTGACTTTATTTGGCTTAATCTTTCTTTTCTGACTTTTTTATTCATTGGAAGAAAACCTTCGAAAACAAATCTTCCCGAGCATAATCCTGACGCTATAATCCCAGCTATGGCTGCAACAGGTCCAGGTATGGGAGTTACGTTTATTCCATTTTCAATCGCTAGCTTTACCAGGTCTTCTCCCGGGTCCGAAATTCCAGGAGTTCCCGCGTCGGATACCAATGCTATCTCTTTGCCTGACAGAAGCTGGTCAATTATGTAATTTCCTTTAGTTATCTTGTTATGCTCATAATAGCTTATTAAAGGCTTTTTTATTTCAAGATGGTTGAGTAATTTAAGTGTCTGCCGAGTATCCTCAGCAGCAATTATATCCACCTGGTTTAAAACTCTTATTGCCCTTAAAGTCATGTCTTCAAGATTTCCTATTGGCGTAGCCACAAGATACAGTATTCCTTTATCACTCAATTTATTTTTCCTCTCTGTTATAAATATCATTTATCTCTTTAGAGTAATTGCCATGTTCATCATATATATATAAAGGCTCTATCATTTTAAGTTCAGGGTTTCCTCCCCTAAATCCTTTAATCAATACAAGATTTGCTCTCTTGTAAGGGGAAGGGTGCACAAACCTTAAAAATTTCGGCTCAATTTTGTATTGCCTCATAAGGACCAGAATATCAACCAGTCTTTGAGGCCTATGAACCATTGCCATTTGGCCTCCTGTAACAAGCAATTTTGCAGCGGACCTTATAACATCCTCCAAACCGCATAAAATCTCATGTCTAGCTATTGATTTTGTATCGGATGGATTTACCAAACCTCTTCCCGAACTCATATACGGAGGATTTGTGACAACTGAATTAAACTTTGAACCGCCAAAGTACTCTACGCTGTTTTTTATGTCGCCGCATACTATTTTTACTCTTTCGTCAAGCTCATTCAGCTTAACGCTTCTTGCAGCCATTTCCGCCATATCTTGCTGAATCTCCAAACCAGTTATCATCCTTGCTTCTGTTTTTCCAGCTATTAAAATAGGTATTATGCCTGTCCCAGTCCCAAGATCAATAATATGGTCATTTTTCTTGACATCAAGAAAATGGCTTAGAATAACCGCGTCAACACCAAATTTGAAACCATCATTTTTTTGAATTATCTTCAAACCTTTATATTGCAGATCATCAATGCTTTCATTTTCGTTAATTAAGATATCCAAGTTTACACCAAAATCCTTTGCAGAATATAAGATAAATAAAATTATATTAGGTATATAAAAAGCACTATTAATCTTACATTTGACGGAGCAAAATAACGAACGCTTTAACGTTATTTTGTGATAGGCAAATGTAAAAGATTAATTGCTTTTTATATAGTATCAAAAAATACTTGAATAAATAAAGTCGAGCAAAGACGTAAAAATCTCTGCCCGACCCTATCATTCAGATAAATTATTGTTCCTTAGGAGCATCTACAGGACAAACATTTGCGCAAGCGCCGCAACTGATACAAGCATCCGCGTCAATTACATATGAGCTATCCCCAGCTGTTATACATGATACTGGGCATTCTGATTCGCAAGCTCCACAGCTGATACATGATTCATGAATAAAATATGCCATTTAAAAAACACCTCCTTAAAATATTCGAAAATTTTAAGAACCAATTCTGTATAAGTCACAACCAATATATTACATTTACTATTGCATTATACCAATCTCTGTCTGATATGTAGCTCTTAAAAATGTATTAATTATCGCAACTTATATAGGAATGGGTTAAATATCACTTCTGCTTTTAGGCTCGTATTCACATACTATATGAACACATAAACTAAATATAAAACGAAGCCATATTTTATTTATTCCCTTTGCTTTAATCGACGTTAATATTTTACCACCAATATAGACTAAAGAAAACTCTTTTTTTTTATTTTCCAACGTTAATCTTCCAGCTTTTTTAGTTCTTCGAAGTTAATGTCGGCGTCTTCATCCCTTGCCGCATCCTTAACTACCTTAACTTCATCAGCTTTATATATCTGAAGATCAGTTTCATTGCCCTTGTCCATTTTTACCTTTATCAATTCCTTAAGCATACTTATATCCATAACAGTACCTTGTCCGTCAGGTGTGCTTACAATAGCTCCAACCCTAGGCACTCTGCCGATAATTTCCTCATAAGCCTCTTGCTCATATTTCAAACAGCACATTAGTCTTCCGCATGTTCCCGATATCTTAGTAGGATTTAAGGAAAGACACTGTTCCTTTGCCATTTTTATTGACACAGGCTGAAACTCGCCAAGATAGGAATTGCAGCACAAAACACGACCGCAAACTCCTATACCGCCTAGCATCTTAGCTTCATCCCTTACTCCGATCTGTCTTAACTCTATTCTAGTTTTAAAAACAGACGCAAGATCTTTTACCAGCTCTCTGAAATCTACCCTGCCATCTGCGGTAAAATAAAATAATACTTTATTATTATCAAATGTATATTCGACATCAATTAACTTCATATCGAGGTTATGATCATTAATTTTTTTAAGGCATATCTTAAAGGCGTCTTCTTCCTTTTGCTTGTTTTCGTCAGCATGTTTTTTGTCCTCATCAGTTGCTACTCTGATTACTGGCTTCAATGGCGCTACAATCTCTTCTTCCGCCACTTCCCTGATTGGAACCACTACTTGTCCGAATTCTACTCCTCTTGCAGTCTCAACTATTACATTAGAATTTACTTCAATCTCTAGTTCACCTGGGTCAAAGAAATAAATCTTTCCTGCGCTTTTAAATCTAACCCCAACCACCTTCACCATTTAAATTATTCCTCCTGAAGCTTCATAAGCATTACTTCCATTGAAAGTTGATAGTTAGCGTTCTGCTGCAAAATACGCCTCGTCTTTTCGATTTGCTCAATGTTGTCTCCAAGCTTTTTTGCAGAAAACTTATTAACATTATTTAATATGATACCCTTTTTATCAGAATTAATCAACATATTTTCTTCCCCGGTCTTTTTGTAGATCATAATGTCTCTGTAAAAGGTCAGCATGATATCTAAGACCTTATCTATATTGTGTTTGTTTTCTTCGAAGAACTTCATTAGATCAAATATTTCAACCAGCTTGCTGTCAACCATCTTACCCACAACTTCAATTGTCTCATCCCTTGTCTTAATGAACTCATCGGAACCGGCAATGTTTAATGCCGCGCCGATAACTCCATCAGAAAATGATACTACGAAGTCCATGTTATCAATTGTTTTATCGATTGTTTTTTCTAAAGCGCCTTTTATTTCTTCCTTGCTGTACTTTTTAAATGAAAGCCTTGAAACTCTTGACTTAATAGTTTCCATAAGAGCTTCATAATTTGAAGCAGTCAATATTATGACAGCATAGGAAGGCGGTTCCTCAAGGGTTTTTAATAGACAATTCTGAGCCTGCGCTGTCATAGTATCAGCATCGAAAATGAGATAAACCTTTTTTGGAGAATACATTGGTTTTAATATAATATCGCTCTGTAAAGTTCGAATTTCATCAACCCCAATACTTCCGTCGCTGCCATCTATAATATGAATATCCGGATTTGTGTCATTATCAAAGGTTTTACAGGCTAAGCATTCACCGCA
>JAUZPS010000234.1 GCA_030705945.1 Bacillota bacterium | reverse complement strand
GCGAAGATTTTATCGGCAGTTATTTTTTCAATATTCCAAAGTATCAATTTGCTTGGATTGTTTTATAATTAATTATATTAATGCTTTGTAAAAATCATTTTTGTTAATGCCTAATTATAGAATCAATATTATATTTCTATATCTATATATTCTAATTTTGCAATATATTAATTAAAATGTCAATTACCAATATTTCAATTGTCTTCCTAAAGGTAGTATCAAAAAAATAACTGGTCGCTTCAAAAACTTGATATAATGGGTTTTCGTCGTATAAACTTGAACAAGGAATTTTTTGAAACGCCTTAATAAAAAGACTTAAAACTTAACTTAGGAAAAGGGACAGGAAGCTGCCCCCTTAAAGATCGATTTCATCAATATCAAGCTCTCTATACAAAACTCTGTCTGCATCAATACTATCATTAGCTATTTTTTCAATAGGCATCTTAAGATATTTGGCATGAGCTATAACTGCAACTTCGCCATTTTCTAAAAGTATCTCGCCAGTCCCCTCGAAAATACGGCCATTAATTGAAGTCAGTCTCCCTATAGCTTTTAATTCTTGGTTTACTGGAACAGGTTTCTTATATTGAGTATTTAGTTCTAATGTAACAGCAAAAGTTCCAGGTTCTTTTATAAGTATAGCCCTTCCAATGGTTTCATCGAGTATCGCGGATGCAATTCCGCCATGTAATCTACCAGGGTAGCCTGCATGCTCTGAAGACGCGTTGAAAATGCAGACTACTTCCTCACTTTCAATTTCATAAAACTTGGCCCCAACACCGTAATTATTGTTTTCCCCGCACACAAAACAGTTGTTAGTGCTGTATTGTCTGCTTGTGACTTTTTGTCTCACAATTAATCATCCTTACTAGAATTAGAAGTTTTCTTTGTTTTTTCATGCCATATTATATTATATAGATATTCCAAATATTTATAAAGTCTAAAAACTCAAACTTTGTATACTTTTAACCAATCAGACTCTCTTTTAAAAGCTTTACAGCATTATCAATATCAGAAATAGAAGCCATCTCGGAAGGACTATGAGTGTACCTGCAAGGTATGGATATAGCGCCTGAAGGAATGCCTCCCGCTGTAAGGTGTATTGCTCCTGGGTCGCTGCCTCCCCTTTCAAGTATTTCATACTGAATAGGCAGATTCAGTTTTTTCGCTGTTTCGGTAAGCAGCTTTCTAACATCATTGTGACATACTACTGAACCATCTTTAATTTTTATTGCCGGCCCCATGCCGCATTTTACTTCCATGGTTTTACAATCCGGTGTGTCGCCTGTTAAAGTTACATCAACAGCAATTGCAAAGTCAGGTAATATTCTAAAGGCCGCAGTCTTTGCGCCTCTTAACCCAAGCTCCTCCTGAACGGTAAAAACAAAATATATTTCGTTATCTGTTTTAGGTAAATTTTTAATTGTTTCAATCAAAACGGCGCATCCGGATCTGTCATCTAGCGCTTTAGATATTATCATATCTCCCGCAAGCTCAGCTGGTCCGCAAAAAGCTGCGGTATCGCCAATATTGACTTTCTTTTGCGCTTCTTCACTATTTTTTGCCCCAATATCAATATATAGGTTTGATAGCTTTAAGCTTTTCAAATCATCAAGCTTCTCCTCGAAAAAGACTGTTCCAATAGTTCCATTTTTAAATCTGACTCTTTGTCCCAGAGAATAGTTCTGTGACACCCACCCTATATTTGAGAAGCGGATAAACCCCTTTTCATCTATGTGTGTCGCCATAACGCCTATCTCATCCATATGAGCCGCAACCATGATTTTTTTGCCGTTGCCCTTTTTTGTAGCTATGAGATTTCCAAGAGCATCGACTTCAATACTGTCAACTTTACTTTTGATTTCACCCTTAATGAACTCCCTTATTTCTTCTTCATTTCCTGAAACGCCAAATTTATCGGTCAAGTTTTTTATTAGTTCAAACATTTTTTTCTCCTCCAATATTAAGTAATCTTTTCATTGTTTCTTCCTTACCCAACTCCCTTAAAGCAAGCTTGGTAAGTTCAAGACAGGCGTAATAATCATTCTTGCTCATGACCGAAACCGGTGAATGAATATATCTGCATGGCGCAGAAATCGACGCAACCTTAACCCCTGTTCCAGATAACTGTATTTTACCCGCATCATTTCCGCCTGTTGTTGTTTTTTTATATTGAACCTTAATATTGTTTTGAACTCCGAGATTATATAGAAATTTTACCAGCTCTTTATCAACATAAGAAGTTCTGTCCATGATTGTTAGAACCGCTCCGCCTCCCATAGTTGAAGAATAACTTTGTTCATCAACTCCGGGAACGTCGGAGCAGGTTGTTCCCTCTATTACCAACGCTATATCCGGTCTTACAGAATAGGCGGCGACTTCCGAGCCTCTTAGCCCTACTTCCTCCTGAACTGTAAAACATGCGTATAGATCGAATTCATAACTATTTTTAAGAGCCTCTATAAGTATTGAACAACCTACCCTATCGTCTAATGCTTTTGCTTTTATACAATCTGTTCCCAGTTCTTGATATTCGCTATAAAAAGCAATCTGTTCACCCAATGGGGATAAAGCCTCAGCTTCTTCTTTTTTATCGACGCCTATATCTATATACATGCTTTTAATTTTGATATTAACATTTCTTTCTTCCCTTTCCTGAACATGTATAGGCTTTACGCCAATTATCCCAGGAATACGTTCATCTCCGACTAAAACTCTTTTACCCGGCAGAATTCTTTCATCAATTCCGCCCACCGTCTTAAACTTAAGCATGCCTTCAGAATATCCTGTTACCATCAATCCGACCTCATCCATATGAGCAGAAAGCATTACCTTATATTTGCCAACGCTTCCCTTTTTCATGGCAATAAGGTTACCCATGGAATCAACAGTAATATTATCAGCGTATTTAACTGCATGGCTCTTTATAAACTCCATAACTTTTGTTTCATTGCCGGATATTCCGTTTAACTCTGTCAACTCTTTTAAAATCATACTGTTTCCTCCATTTCATCATCCAAAGCTGCCAAAAACAATGAAACAAGTTTAACTGAACTTTCTATATCAGCAATGTCCAATGTCTCAGTACCTGTATGCATATATCTTAGTGGAATAGAGATAAGCGCAGTAGGAACCCCCGAGCGGGATACCTGAATAGCCCATGCTTCAGTGCCTGTATTTCCTGGCTCCACATCAGTCTGGCATAGAACCCCATTTCTCTTCGCTATATCGAACAATTTTTTTGTCAGTTTTTTATGGAGGTTTGGTCCGATCCCAATTGCAGGTCCCTTTCCAAGTGGGTATGTGAAATCTTTAGAACAATCAGGCATGTCTCCGTGACAAGCATCGATAACTATTGCTATATCTGGATCTATGTTGTAGGAGGATACTTCTGCCCCTCTCAGACCGACTTCCTCCTGGGTGGTTGCGACAAAGTAAATATCATTTTTTAAAGTTTTGTCATTTAACTCATTCATAATGCCTATTGTAGCAGCAACACCGCTTCTGTTATCCAAAGATTTGGTACTTACTTTACCTCCCTGCAACTCTAAAAACGGGACCTTTAAAGTAACTATATCTCCGATTGAAACAATTTTCTTAACCTCTGACGCTTCCATACCCGTATCAACAGACAAATCCACAAGCTTTACCGCTGTCTTTGTCTCTTCCGGCGTCAATAGATGTGGAGGCTTTGCGCCTATTATTCCTTCAATTTCTCTTGTTCCGTGTATAAGGACTTCCTGAGCAAGTAAAATCTTCGGATCAAACCCGCCCATACTTGTTAGCTTAATAAATCCCTTATCATCAATGCTCTTAACCAAAAAACCTATTTCATCATAATGAGCGGATATCATTATTTTTTTGCGATTGTCGCCATTTCCCTTTTTTAATCCAATCACGTTGTAAAAACTGTCGATCATTATCTCATCACATTTACCAACCATAAGGCTCTTAATTCTTGCGCCCGAAACATTTTCAAAACCTGAAACAGCAGGTATTCCTACCAATTCCTTTAAAACGTTTTTATAGTCCATTTTTCACCTCAATGAAGTTTATATGTATAAAAGTAATATTAACATTGAAACTAAAATTATACAATTGATAACTGACATTTTATGCATACTATTGATTATACAAAAAAAAATTTAGAAATTCTACATTTTTCTCTTGACTTAACTATATTTTTCTACTATACTAATTCCTGTGACTTTTTTAAGGGCCTTTAGCTCAGTTGGTTAGAGCAACCGGCTCATAACCGGTTGGTCCGGGGTTCGAGTCCCTGAAGGCCCACTAATGAATTATAAAACATAGCTTCAGTATAATTTAGTTTATTACTAGGTTGTCAAATTTATATAATTTAGAAGCGTTGTTTTTAATTCCTTAATTAATTCGCAATATGCCCAGATAGCTCAGTCGGTAGAGCAGTGGACTGAAAATCCACGTGTCGCTGGTTCGATTCCGGCTCTGGGCACCATATGGAGGGGTTCCCGAGCGGCCAAAGGGGGCAGACTGTAAATCTGTTGTCGATGACTTCGATGGTTCGAATCCATCTCCCTCCACCAAAGATCAGTTCATAGAACTGGTCTTTTTTATTTATATAAAAAGAAAACTACCTGCCATCAAAGCGCAGGTAGCCTATAAAATTATTAATCTTGTTGTTTTGTTATTCCTATTTTATTATGCCTATTTAACTTTTGATAAAACTTCTGCATTATCCACCCATACTAAAAGATAAGGATTTTGTGAATTTTTCTGTCTTAAACAAATCATGAACTGCTTATCAAAGGTTAATTTTTTCGGATTCATCGCCATCGGAGTCGCCAGTATAGTTGCTTCAGACGCAAGGCGAGCGCCGTTTTTATTGAGGGTAAATTTAAGATTCTGATAAGCTTTGCCAATCGTATAATCGCTTAATGCCGGATTAAGTATTCCTTTACACAACTCATCATAATTTATTTCCTGATCTATATTTATAACGGGTATACTTAGAGAGTCTGAAAGCCCAACATATGAAGCGCTTGAATTATTAATTCTATTCATAACTCTGGTATAGGTCTTATACAGAGTCGTATCGGGCGTAACTTTTGCCAGAATAATTTCTTCATTAGAATTCTGGGGCAATAACTTAACAATAAAATCATTATTATTCTTATAATCATAAACTTCTACTTGTTTGCTTAAATCACTCATTCTTCGAGAACCACTGGGTATACCAAATGAATTTACTTGAGTTGTCTCTCCATTTGAATTAAACATAAGTCCGTTTGTATCTTCAAATGCCTTTTCAAACATAGCCTGCTTTAGTAAATACGCATATGAAATATAAGTCCCTTCTCCAATCTTATCAACCTTAGGAGCATCATCCCCAAATTTTATCTTTAATGCGCTATTGATTTTATCTACTGTTTCATCACCACAACCGGTCATCGCTAGATAGCTATCTTCCGAAATGCAATTTTCCATATTAAATCCTTTGTTCAAAATATTTGCTAATTCAGGTTGTCCTTCTAGTTCTACATCCCCTCCAACTGTTTCTTTCAACCCATCCCAAGCCATTTGAAATGTTGGACAAAATACAACATTATTACCTGCATTTAAACTATAATCAGCAAATGCGGTCATAGTCGTATTTCTATTGATATTTGGGTCGCTTGAAGGAGCTGGAGTTGTGGGCGGCGGTGTGATAGTTAAGATATTGGTTGGAGTATTGCTGGCAATAGCGCCTTCAGCTGTAACAATGTATAATTTCGGAATAACCGTAGAAATACTTGGACTAAATAAAATATTAGATGTACCTGCTGCGTAAGCCTTAAATATCCAAATATGGTTGTAATACGCGTCAGGATAAGCAGGATTTTCAACAGTTGAAGAATCTAAACGGACGATCGAATTACTGATCGCATATTTCCATGTCAGTCCTATATATCCGCCTTCACTTTGAACGATCTTGAATGTGTCGCCAATTTTAACTCTTACTTCGTTATATTCCGCAATAAATGGATTTTCGTAATCAACAGATGTTTTATTAAAGTTTCTGGCAATAAACATGACATCAGCCATATTTATACTTCCGTCGCTGTTAATATCTATACTTTCCTTGTATCTACCGTCACCTCTTGTTGAGTTGAAGGCTGTCGCCAAGGCTATGACATCCTGCATATTAATTGCATTGTCCAAAGAAACGTCCCCTGAAATCATTTCAACCGGAGAATCTTGAGCGCCGATTATCAAGTTATTGTAAGGGTATATATCAAATTCCCTTTTCAGATATTTTTCTTTACTTATAGAAACAGAATATCTTCCCCCAGAAACGAATGTTCCTTCCGCTTCAAAATATCCTGTGTTGTCAGTATAGGTTTTAATCCCAACATCAGGAATTTCCACTTTAAATCCTGACAAATCCTTGTTTACTCCAAGATCAGTTTTCAAGCATCCTCTTATTTTATATTTTTTTAAGTTATCGGTCGGTGTAATCAACTGAGCCGGTGTAACTGTAGGAGTCGGTGTAATCGACGGAGTAGTTGTTGGTACAAGAAGCGGCAATTGAAAATTACCTCTCGAAATCAAACCATGGTTCGTAACATAATATGTATAAATATATTTGCCGCTTCCCTTTTCAGCAGCTTTTTCGACTTGTTTTGTGACTGTTTCTCCTATCTTAGCTGTATACCATTCATTATTCCAGTAAAAATGAGCTGTTCCATCGTTATCAAAATAATATAGAGAGCTTTCTGAAATATTGTCATACGCCGTAAGGTAAGTAAATGCTCCTGAACCTGCTGTACCGCTCAATCCATTTCCTTTACCAACGACTACTTTTGTGTTTTCTCCATAGTTTGAAACTTGAGCATAGGATGTTAGTATGCCAGTTGAATTGTCAAATTTGTATTCTGGAAAATCCTCTGCTAAAGGCATCCCTACATCTCCAACACCCCGCGCGTCAGTATAAGCCTCAACAAACATGAATTTATCCTTCGGTACATCAAAGCCTTGCCCTTCTGCAGAAATAATATTACCAGGCAATGAGGTTAAAATCAGGGTTAACAACATCAAATAAATCAAAATTCTCTTCATCTTTATACCCCCTAATTAAATTTAGGTAGTATCAAAAAAAACTTAGCAACTGGTCGTTTCAAAAACTTGATATAATGGGTTTTAGTCATATAAACTTGAACAAGGAATTTTTTGAAACGCCCTTATTGACAACGCAATTTCCAGCACTACCTTTAGAATTATTTTATAATATTAAAGCAATTGTGTCAATCATGTTTTACCATTCAACTTTGTTTAACATTATAAATAAAGCATAATTTACATCTAGCAAATAACTAAAAAACCTCACTTTTTAGACCCACACAAGTGTGAATCAAATTAAAAAGTGAGGTAATTTTCTTGCAAAATAACTATATAAAAAGCAATTAATCTTTTACATTTGCCTATC
>JAUZPS010000233.1 GCA_030705945.1 Bacillota bacterium | reverse complement strand
TACTGATTGATAGCAAATACTATAAGGAATCTGATATTCAGTAAAAAACTAAAATCATCAAGATATGGCGGGCGGCGAAAACCGCCTGCCAATTTTTTATACCATATATATATAAGAGAAATTCGCAAAAGGCGAAGGGGCTTGATGCCCTAAGACTTTTTTTAGACAGCCTATCGGCTGAATATCAATGACATGAGTTCAGAGAAATTAAAGGGAGGATTTTTCATGGCAAAAATATTGCTGGAAATGAAGAATATAACCAAGTCCTTTCCCGGGGTCAAAGCGCTGGACAATGTAAATCTGACGGTTGAAGAAGGCGAGATTCATGCGCTGGTTGGAGAAAACGGAGCAGGAAAGTCAACCCTTATGAATGTACTGAGCGGAATTTACCCTTATGGAAGCTATGATGGGGATATTATATATAACAGTGAAATATGTAAATTTAAGACTATTAAAGATAGTGAAGGGCTGGGTATCGTAATCATTCATCAGGAACTTGCATTGATTCCGTTTCTGTCTATAGCAGAAAACATGTTCCTAGGTAATGAGAACGGTAAAAAATACGCCATAGACTGGGACAAAACCAATGCAAAAGCTACTGAGCTTTTAAATACTGTAGGGCTGCATGAGGACAGCCATACCTTGATCAAAGACATTGGTGTCGGTAAGCAGCAGTTGGTTGAAATCGCAAAGGCGCTTGGTAAAAATGTAAAACTACTTATTCTGGATGAGCCTACCGCATCCCTTAACGAAAACGACAGTAGAAATCTCTTGAATCTTCTGCTCGAATTCAAAAAGAAGGGCCTAACTTCGATAATAATTTCCCATAAACTGAATGAGATCTCTTATGTAGCTGATAAAATAACCATTGTAAGGGATGGCTCAACTATAGAGACCTTGGTAAAAGGTAAGGACAATATTGATGAAAGCCGTATTGTAAAAGGAATGGTAGGTCGTGAAATCACGGATCGTTTTCCAAAGAGAACATCCCATATCGGTGATGTTACTTTGGAAGCTTTAAATTGGACTGTATATCATCCGCTGTACTCAGAACGAAAAGTGTGCGACAATGTCAACTTCAATGTAAGAAAAGGGGAAGTTGTGGGAATAAGCGGGCTTATGGGAGCAGGAAGAACGGAGCTAGCCATGAGCATATTCGGTAAAAGCTATGGGGTCAATATCAGCGGAACCCTCAAAATCAATGGAAAAGAAGTAAGGTTAAACACTATAAGGCAAGCTATTAATGCAAAATTGGCTTATGTTACAGAGGATAGAAAAGGTAACGGATTGATCTTGTCCAATCCTATTTATATAAACAATTCATTGGCTAAGATGGATAAAGTCAGCAGCCGCAATATAATAGACAAAGACAAGGAAATTCTAGTAGCCAAAGAATATAAGGAAAAACTGAATACAAAATGTCCGAATGTAATGCAGAACGTGGAAAACCTATCCGGCGGAAACCAGCAAAAGGTGCTTCTCGGCAAATGGATGTTTGCAGATCCGGATATTCTGATTCTTGATGAACCTACAAGAGGTATAGATGTAGGCGCAAAATATGAAATTTACTTAATCATAAACCAGTTGGTTGCTGAAGGAAAATCCGTTATAATTATAAGTTCTGATTTGACGGAAATCCTTGGTATGAGCGATCGTATATTTGTTATGTATGAAGGTCGAATGATTGCCGAATTGCCTAAAGAAGAGGCCAATCAGGAAGTAATCATGTCGCGCATAATGCGAGAAAATAATAAAATGGAGAATGCATATGAATAGAATTAAGAGTTTCCTAAAAGAGAACACCATGCTTATTGCATTAATAGTAGTTACAATCCTGTTTCAAATCCTGATAACTGCATTCGGAAAGGGTTCTCTCCTAAAACCACAAAATATTTCAAATCTTATTTTCCAAAACAGCTATGTAGTCATTCTCGCAACTGGAATGCTGCTTTGCATTCTGACTGGAGGAAACATCGACCTTTCTGTGGGCGCTGTTGTGGCTCTCACTGGAGCTGTGGCTGGAACACTTATTATTAATATGGGAATGAATGTGTATCTGGCAATTTTAATAAGCCTCCTGGTAGGTACAGCTATCGGGGCAGTGCAGGCCTATTGCATTGCTTATGTTGAAATTCCGCCATTCATTGTCACTTTGGGAGGCATGTTGCTATGGCGAGGTATCGCGCAGGTTATCCTAAACGGTATGACCCTGGCTCCATACCCGAATTCATATCTGAAGTATTTTACTAGTTTTCTGCCAAAGACAGAAAACAACTCACTTTTACTAGCAATTAGCATGATCATTGCTGCAATCATATGCGTTATATTTATTGCAATGGAGATTGTGGGTAGGGTGAAAAAGATTAAAAAAGGCTATACAGTTGATAGCATGACTGTTCTTTTAGCCAAACTTATTGTTATCAGCGCAGCTATCATGTACTTCTCTTACCTGCTCGGTAATTATAAAGGATATCCTGTTGTTCTGATCCTGATTTCAGCAATAGTACTTGTATATTCTTATTTTACGAAAAACACTGTTCCTGGCAGATATCTTTACGCTATGGGCGGCAACGCAAAAGCAACTAGACTTTCCGGTGTTAACACCAAGAAAATGATGTTCTTTGCCTATACCAATATGGGCTTCCTGTGCGCGGTTGCAGCTTTGGTTTGTATAGCAAGATTCAATTCCTCTGCGCCGAGCCTTGGCGACGGATATGAGCTTGATGCTATTGGTTCATGTTTCATCGGAGGCGCGTCAGCATACGGTGGTACAGGTACTGTAGGAGGATCAGTTATCGGCGCTATCTTTATGGGTGTAATGAATAACGGAATGTCTATTCTGGGTGTTGATGTAAACTGGCAGAAGGCTTTAAAAGGATTTGTGTTGGTAGGAGCGGTAGCCTTTGATGTAATATCAAAGAAAAAGGTCAAAGCGTAATATTGATTATAATTAATGTTTGGCAAGCTATAAGAATAAATGACCTGCTAATAGAAATCAAGCAGAAATTACTCAAAAATAGGTATGGAAAATAGGTGTTAAGTAGTCCTCTCGGGGAGATAAAAACGGCTATCTAAAATGTAGCGCTATGGATTCGAAAGCTTATATTCAAAAGCACATAGCGGATGTTGTTGACTAAATAATGCCATTGTATAGAGTGAATTCTATATAATGGCATTATCTTTTGTTGTTTAGTGGAAAAATATATATGGTGTTTATCGTATCAAACTATTAAATTGATAAATAGTTTGATACAATTTAATGTGACGAATTGATAAAAATATATTTTGGCTAACATTACAATCTCGAACGAATAAAGATCAAGAATTGTCGAGTAATATTGAGAGGAGTAATTCAAATGGATCAATATAATCATATTGTTGAATTATGGCAGTCATATAAAATTGATACTATATCTGCTTTGGATAAATACCTTGAAAATTTCCGTATACTTTTTGCTTATCATTCCGGGAAGATTGAAAATGAAGAAATCACTTATAATGACACTAGGGAAATCTTTGAAAACAGTAAAGTTAATAATTATACAGGAAGCCCACGAGCTTTATTTGAGCTGCAAAACCAAAAGTTATGCTACGAATATTTAAAGGAAAAAATAGTAAATAAAGAACAAATAGATATTGAATTAATCAAAGAAATTCACAGAATTTTAACTAGTGGAACATACGATGAACGTAGATATATTGACAATGGGGAACGACCAGGTGAGTTAAAAAAACACGATTATGTGACAGGTATTAACGAAGTAGGTTCATCTGCTGAAAGTGTTGAGAATGACTTGATAGAGCTAATTGATGAAATAAATGAATTTGCCGGAAAAGAATGTTTGAAAGCAGTGGCATATTTTCATGCAAGATTTGAATATATTCATCCGTTTGCTGATGGGAATGGCCGTGTTGGAAGAACAATTTTAAATTATTTTCTTATGACCCGTAATCATCCACCACTAATTATTTATGATGAAGATAAAAGCCTATATTATGAATGTTTACAGAAGTATGATGAATCTGAAGAAATAAATTCATTATATGAATTTTTAAAGTTTGAAATTGAAAAATCATGGAAGAGGTTAATAATATCAGGTAGTGGTACAACGACTGAAAGAAAAGGACTTTCAGATCTCATTTAGTTAACTTGATTCCGGGTAGGGGTACAAAAATGGACAACGAAAAGGTTACACCTGTTTTAATAAAGCAGAAGCTATTTCGAATTCCAGTATTGCTTGTTAACTATTTGATACCAAACTGTAAAGCTATATATAAGTTTTGTTATCAGTGAGCGACATCTCATTATTGATATATTTAAAAAGAAGCTTTACAGTCTGATATCAACTTAATTAATTTTTATTGAGCAGGAGGCGTCTTTTTTGCAGGAATTTCAGCGCCGTTCTGGTGGAGTACCAATCCAACAAATTGACCGGAATCATCCTGTTCAAAAGTAATTATCGCATCAGCAATCCTATAAAAGAAACTGATTTCAGATTCTGGAAAAATCTCTGCCTTATCCTGTCCTGTAAGTTGCGCATAAACATGGTTTTCTTCCCTTGTTATTGTGAAATTAATACCCTGCGCAATTTCGTAATTGCCAACAAGTTTGTCTATTTTTCCGGTATCAAGAGTAATTGCTTTCAATTCTTTTGGAAGCTCGACCTTTTGACCTAGAAGAATGGAGTTTATATCACTTTTTATCCTATATACACTGGAGCCATTAAAATTATTATTACTTAAGATGATTATTCCGGTATTTCTTTCAGGAAACCTGGAAATAATCGAGTTAAACCCTAACATTGAACCATCATGATATATTTCCTTGTCTTTACCTTCACCTTGAATAACCCAGCCATATCCATAATAACCTATTAATTTTGTATCTACATGAGGAGTAAATATCAAATCCATAGTCTTTTTGCTGACTAACTTGCAGGTATATAGAGCTCTGTCCCAAAGATACAGATCCTCTATAGTGGAATATAAAAATCCTGCTCCATACAAGCTCTTAAATGTCAATAAATCATCTATCGGACTGATATCCAAAAATCCTACATAACCAACAGTATCAATCATCTTTTTATCATTCTTATAGACAACGCCTGTATCGTTCATTTTTAGAGGCATAAATATATTTTTATTCAGATAGTTATCAAGACTTTTACCTGAAATTTTTTCTACTATTAAACCTAAGAGAAAATAACCTGAATTACTATAGTTCCATCCTTCTCCTGGATTGAAATCGAGAGGTTTGATTTTTAATAAATCAAGGATAGCCTTCTGATCCACAGTATTAGGATTCAGAGACCAAAATTCTTCCAAGTTTGTATAATTAGTAATACCTGATGTATGTGTAAGCAACTGATGTATAGTGATTTCATCACCACGCGGAAAATCCGGAAAATACTTGGACAGTTTATCATCCAGCTTTAATTTTCCTTTTTCATATAACTGCATAATTGCCATAGCTGTGAACTGCTTAGTCATAGAGGCTATAGCAAAACGCGTTGATTGCGTATTTGGGATTTTCTTTTCATAATCCGCCATTCCATAGCCTTTTGCCAGTACTACTTTACCAGAAGTTTCAACTAGAACAGATCCATGAAAATTTCTATACTTGGCAGCAGCATTTAAATATTCTTCTAGATTCTTTTTGATTTCTTTTTCATCTTTTGTCAGCGAGTTTCGGTACTTAACATTATTATTTATTCTTGCATATTCCTTAAATCTTTCTACCTCTGAAACATGGTATTTATTGATCTTCCCTCCCCTATACATTGATGCGTCAGCGCTAATTGAGATGTTTAACACCAATAAACAAATCACTAATAATGCAGAAATTTTTCTAAGCATCTTGATCATCCTTTCTGAAAATTGTTATTAAATATGTATTGTTCTAATTATTAGAAATTATAACACATAAATCTATAAATGTATAAAATATGTTAATGTCAACTTGTAAAGTCTCATAATTTCCACTTCGTAAATAATTTGTAACTTCTTAATAACCAATCATTAACTTTTACAAGCCGCCATTATGATAAATTCATATTATAATATAACATAAAGGAACCATATACTATGAGAATTATAAAATTATTTACTTTAAAAGAGGATGGTAGTATTGTTGAATTCAATACAAACTATTTTAAATTACTTTTGCCTGGCGATATTTTATCCGAGCATGTAAGCCTTAAAAAAATTTCCTATTGCGCAAATTATACAAGGAGATGAAGAATCTAGCACTGATTACTATAGGATAAATCAAGGTAAAACCTTGGAAATGAAGGTTAAAGCCTATTATTTTGATGGCTCAGAAAATTTACTGACAAGTGGTGTAAATTATTCGTCCTCTAATACAAATATAGCAAAGGTTATAAATTATTAAAATCTTCAATTGACTCAGAAGATGATCTATTAAAATGCTTTGCTAAAATTATCACATCTAATAAATTTATCACATTGTCTTTGTTAATATCACAGTCTCCTTTGTAATCTTTATCATGAATTGATAAGTTAAATGATTTAGCTAGTTCAATCACATCAAACATGTTGATAATGCCATCTTTTGTCACATCTCCCCCCAAAATGCTTATAGGAAATTCTAAAGAATTTATTTTCACTTCTGGTAAGACTTCTATATTCTTAATCGTTTTTGAAAGATAACTTGGTTTGCTTATTTTTAATGTATATGTATTATTGATTGGAGAAGTAATATTTATTTCAAAATAACCTCTATCATCTGTATAGGTTGAATTTACGCCACCATCTAATTCCACATTGAAACCATCTTTAAAGTTATCAGAAGAATCTGTCTTAACATAGCCATAAATTTTGCATTTTTCAATTCCAGCAACCTTTGGTATTACAGTTTCTTCAGGATTAACAATAATACCATCAGAATCAAAAACCTTTATGGGAACACTGCTGAATGATAAATTTCCATCTCCTACTTGACCTGCATCATTCAGTCCCCAAGCCCAGAGGCTGCCATCTGTCTTAAGCGCAAGGCAGTGATCTGTAGAAACCATTACTTTTATTCAGTCAATTACTTTTACTGGAGAATTACTGCCATTGTATTTCCCCCACTGCCAAAGGCTACCATCCTTCTTTAAAAGGGTGTAGTTACCTACACTTTCAACTTCATCCATAATTTTTACAGGGTTAAACCTGTTTGTTTTAGTTCCATCACCTAGTTGAGTATCTTCATTCCTTCCCATCGCCCAAAGTGAATTATCTTGTTTTATAATATGAATAGATGAGTTGTTTCCATCTTCAATATTTATTGATTTGACATCGTCCATTAATTTATATGGAAGTGAAATTGAACTAACATCCTCATTAAAAATACCTTTGTAAAAATGTCCCCAGACCCATAAACTGTTATCATTTTTTATAATGAAATGCAAATTATTTTTAGAATAAATGGATTTAACGTTATCTGTTATTTT
>JAUZPS010000232.1 GCA_030705945.1 Bacillota bacterium | reverse complement strand
CTGTACGGGTGAGTTTGGTAATTTTACAATAGGGTGAAATTTTCGCACCGTTTTCTTGTGCGGCCATTGCATTTGCAATGACTAAACGTGCATCATCCACCCAACAATCCGGATAAATAAAACCGCGCGTGTAAGTTGATTTTAGCGGCGCGCCATATTGTGTATCGGTTAAATTGAGTGCGTGCGAGCGCGGCAACACTGTACGCTTACCTAAAAAATCATATAACTTAATAGACATAATACCAACTTCTTAGCTGACTCTGTATTAGGTCTATTCAGATAGATGATTTTTTAGGGATTTTCAAACTTACCTACAACAATTTCGAGACAAAATACATTACAGTCTACCCTAAAATCATCTATTTGGATCGTTTCAACTTAAAGACAAACTATATTTCAGAGACAAACAGTATATTAAATAACAAATTTGAAGATATGACAACAATTTCAGATATCAGAAATTATGCTTATGGAGACAGTTTAAAAAAGATTCACTGGAAACTCACCGCAAAAAGCAATAACCTGATGGTTAAAAATTTTCAAAGCACCACCGAAACAAGCGCTCTGATATTTCTTGACCTTCATAAAAACCCCTATTCCGATGATATAAACACAATTGTCGAGGATAAGGTCCTTGAAGCGGCAGTTTCAGTTATATATTACTGTACAAGCAACTGGATACCAATAAACCTTGTTTATTATAATAACGGTATAATTGATTATCCTGCAAGATCACCGCTGGATTTTGATGAAATCTATAAGGTTCTGTCCAAGATCAGTTTTATCGAAAAAGTTGGTTTAAAAGACCTTTTAGACGTTAGCCTTATAGAAAATATCAATAAAACCAATGTTATTTTGTTTACCTCCAACATGAACTTTGACCTATACGACGAGATTTATAAAGCTAAGCAATCCGGTTATGAGTTAAGCATAATTTATATATCGCCTAAGGAACTGACCGGAATTAATGATAATGACACAGAAGTTATATTATCTAATTTATTTGAAGCTGGAATTGATGTTTACCCAATAAATATATCTGATGATGTAAAAAGCAAACTGGAGAGATAACAATGATTCTAAACAAAAAACTGACAAATTTT
This sequence comes from Bacillota bacterium, assembly GCA_030705945.1. GTDB lineage: Bacteria > Bacillota > Clostridia > Acetivibrionales > DSM-2933 > Pseudobacteroides. The sequence goes on along the minus strand of JAUZPS010000232.1, from coordinate 6,360 downwards.
ATAACGAATTTTATATTAACTGTCTTAATGAGCTTTTGTTTTGTATATACTCTTACAACGTCAATGAACTTCAAGTATAAGCCGTACATTTTAATTCCTGTTATTTTCCTTATTACATTGTTTTTTTCGGCTATAACGATTAATAAAAAGGTTTTCAAGATTTCAATCATAACAATAACCATACTTTTGCTTGGATCAATTGGAATACTTATTTATAAGTTTCACATAAGTGAAATCATCAGCAACATCGAATATTTTTTTAATTGGCTGTATGACTATCTTGATTCTTATAAAAGCCAATTCATACCTGAATATGGAATTATGATTACAGCTTTTTTCTGTTTTGCCATTACAACATTAACTTTTATTTTTACGGTTAAAAAATTTAATTTTATACTTGTATTAATTGGCGGCTCAGTGTTGTTTTCAGTTCAATTTATAAATAAATACCTTATTACCTTAAGTACATTATATCTTTTTCTATTTTTGATTCTTGTTTATTACATGAAATATATTTTTATAAAAAATTCCTCAAAAGCTTCGAACGAGTATGTATACCCTGCAGTATTCACCATTTATATCATACCGTTATGCGCAATTATTCTATTATTAGCATTTTTAATACCTACACGCTCAAAACCCATTGAGTGGAAATGGCTTGACACAAAGATGCAGACTCTTTATACATCTGTTTTTAAAGGCGCTATGCCAAGTCAATTTGACTACTTTTCTTTATCACAGACAGGGTTTGGTAATGAATCAGGGAGTCTTGGCGGAAAAATTACCAAAAACAAAACTCTCGTATTAAAGGTCAGTTCGCCAAGATCAATTTATCTGAAGGGAGCTGTTAAAGATGTGTATACAGGCTCTTCCTGGGTTAATTCCGACAAATCTAAATTTAACATAACCAATGATGATAACAAGGGCGTTCTTGATTATAATAGCGATCTAAGAAAGCTTAATGAAAAATATTTCTTTGATATGAATCTTTACGATAAAAACAATCTTTTTACAAACTACCTTGAGCTCCTTTGCGGTATGAGTCTTCTTACCAATGACAATAATATGATAAAAAATTATTTTACGCGGGATAAAGTTGAGGTAACATTCCAGAATCTATCTACCAAAACATTGTTTCTTCCCGCTAATACGTACCAACTGAACGCTGCAAACGAAAGTTTGTTATTAAATTCTAACGGTGATTTGACAACAGTTAAGCGAAAATCAAAAAATTTTAAATATACTTTAAACGCGTTAAATTTAACATACAACCAAAAGCTTGAGGATTTACTGAGAAAAAGTCATAAAGGTTTGTATGATGATTATATGAATATCTATAACAATATAGTAAATACCGTTGGCTCAAAATCAGCTTTTGTAAATCAGACAGTTAAAGACAATAATAATCCTCCAATTGATTTGATCGACTTTAACGGATTCAGGGCGGTTGTATTTGCGTTGTTAAAACCTGCGCGAGGAAATGAACAAAATACCCAAAACTTTTTTTCAGATTATGGAATTGATAATTTTCCTCAAAGTGTGTTAAATAAGCTCGCTCAATATAATATTTCAGTTAAAAACGAGCTTTTCAGCCATACTGTTCCCACAATGATTTCCGATAAAGCTATATCTTACATAGTTCCCCTTGATGAAGTAACCTCAAGGAACTTATCAGAGTTCTTTACAAACAAGCTAAATGATATATCAGTAACAATAAGTCCCTACAGCGCTAATCTGATGAATTTATTAAAAAATAATTCCCATGAGGCATATTCCAAATATCTTCAACTGCCAAATGGAATACCTGAACGAGTTAAAGACCTTGCATATTCCATAACTTCCACAAAAGACAATCAATATGATAAGGTTAAGGCTATAGAGTCGTATCTTGCCAAAAATTACAAGTATACCCTCTCCCCTGATAATACGCCTGCTGGTCGTGATTTTGTCGACTATTTCCTGTTTGATCTTAAAAAAGGGTATTGTACTTATTATTCTTCCGCAATGGTTGTAATGCTACGTTCTATCGGAATACCGGCAAGGTATGTTGAAGGTTATATTGTAACCTCCGCTTCAAAGAAGGGCAATATATACAATATCACAAATGAAAAATCACACGCATGGGTAGAAGTTTACTTTGAAGGCTTTGGTTGGCTTAATTTTGAACCAACCTCCTCATATAAGGAAACCTTGGATAAGGAAAAAAGTGCTTCAATAAGACCTAATGAAAGAGACAAGGATATCCCATCATGGGTAAAAAACAAACGTAAACCTGCTAATACAACCAACTTACAGGTAACCACCCTGGGAGAAGTTAGCAAAAAGGCGAAGGCTTGGTATTTTGTTATAGCTGCGATCTTACTTATTCTACTCATATTTATTGCAATAACATTGTTTAATTATATGAAGAGCCGCAGAAAGCTGAAAAGACTCATAGAAATGAATCCTCGTGAATGTATAATTTCAGTTTACAGGAATTATTTACTTTATCTATCACTTTCAGGCTATAATAAACTTGATGACGAGACTCCCAAAGATTTTGCCAAACGCCTTGAGAATCTGCTTATTTCAAAACAAATAAGTCTAATGACAGTTACAGACTCATTTGTCATAGCAAGATATAGCCAAAATGAGGTAAGCGCTAAAGATAAAGCAGTTGCTCTTGAGAACTTAAATAAATTGATTGAATATACTAAAAATCGCGTGGGTAAATTCAAGTATTTTATAGTCAAATATCTTCGCGGAAAAATATAAAAAAACGCCTGCGCATTCTTATATATTTTAAATCAAATGCGCAGGCTTGTTTATTTTATATAAATTAGTTAAAATAGTTATATAAATTTTATTCATATATAAAAGTGATTAATCTTTTAGTATTTTAAAATCAATAAAAGATTCGAAAGAGAGTTGTTCATTATGAAGAAAAATGTTTCTATTGCTCTAGTTTCTGTGGTAGTTTTGGTCTTAGTTGTCTTGGGGATTGTTAGTTTTATAAAAAGCGGCAAAGACTCCTCCATTGATACCTCTCATGTCACTCCACTCATTGATTCCGATAAAAATAACAGCGTTAATCCATCAGTTTCAGCCTCTGATTCAGATACATCCACACAAATGCCCAGAAAATTAGCGGATGATTTTACTTTAACAGATCTTAACGGTAAACAAATTACTTTGAGTGAATTAAAAGGAAAAAATGTTTTTCTCAACTTTTTCACAACATGGTGTGGTCCCTGTAAAGAAGAGTTGCCAAATGTTGAAAAAATTTACAAAGATTACTCTTCTAAAGGTCTTCAGGTCTATTTAATTGATCTTGGCGAAGATGAAGATACCGTTAAGAACTTTTTAAAAGAGAAAAAATACACATTGAACACGCTTTTAGATGTAAATAATGATGTTGGCAACCTATATCGTACTACTGAAATTCCAACCTCCTTATTTATTGACAAAGAAGGATATGTAGTGTCTAAATGTACTGGTAAAATGACGTATGCGCAAATGCAGGAACGAGTTGATAAACTATTTAAGTAAATTGTGATAGCATCGATTTTAGCTGTATTAATTAGAGAACCATCGAAACAAACTTATAAAAGTTTGCTTTGGTGGTTCTTTTACGTTATACGTTATATAAGTTGCAAAAAATACTTTTACATAAATTTCACAATTAATTTACAAATATTCATTTATAAAAATTGACTATACTATAATCATAGTATATACTAAAGTTTGCGGCAAATGTTTTGGTAAAAATGGAAACTGGTTTATATGTTAACAATTATTTTATAGAAAAGTTAATCCATATATTATGTATACCATCCTTTTCGCCGATAATTAATACAAATTGTCATTTAGGAGTAAGAAAATGAACATTCGTAAATTTTATTTAATAATGACTACTACAATTACAATTTTTCTTTTTTCTTCCGGTGTTTGGCTGTTGTACTTGATTAACACCACAGCTTCAGCTGCTCCAGACTCAACTTCAGTAAAAAAGCAAAATAATCTTATTGATAATATAATAAAGCCTTTTGTAACTGATAAAAATCCGGTTAATATCCTTGTGTTAGGCGGTGACAAGGTTGCAGGCAATACTGATACTATGATGCTGGTAAACTTTAACCCAGGAACAGGAAAAATCAACATTTTATCTACTCCCAGGGATTCAAGGGTTAAGGTGCGTGGATTAGGCTTTACCAAAATCAACGCAGCCTATCCTAAAGGCGGCGCAGATTTAGCAATAGAGACATTATCCAATTTTCTTGGCGTCAGAATAAAATATTATGTTTATGTAGATACAACAGCCTTTAGAAAAATAATCGACAAGCTCGATGGCGTTGACTTTTATGTACCTGTTGACCTAAATTATGATGATCCGATACAAAATTTACATATTCATTTGAATAAGGGTCAACAACATTTGGACGGCAAAAAAGCGGAACAATTTATGAGGTTCAGACATCCTACCCATAGAGACAAGGAAGTTGAAAAGTTTTATGACGGTAGTGATTTAAAAAGAATAGGAGCTCAACAAAGCTTTGTGCGTGAACTTATCAGGCAGAAGAAAGATATCAAATACCTTTCAAAAGCAAATGATATTATTGATGTTGTTCTTCAAAGCGTCGAAACCAATATCACTTTAAGCGATGCTTTAAAATTGGCTCAGAACATCAGCAATATAGATACAAGCGGTATGCAGACCTTCATGGTGCCTGGTGATACAGCTATTATTAATAGTCTCTGGTACTATCTTCCTGATAGAAAGGCAACAGAAAAGATAGTTGAACAATATTTTAATTCGGATTTAGGACCCGCTCCCTCATATTATACCAACGAGGAAGATAATGGCGTTATAAGCAGCAGAAATAAGCCTACTGCCTCTAAAGCGACTAAAGTTCCTAAAGTAACGAAAAACCCCTCAAATAAAGATTCGATAATAAAGGGGTCACGTACCCCTAAACCATAAAAGGAGATGAAGTATGGCAAATTTAATTGACCACATTGTAGAATTTATAATGCACATTGTAAGGCAATTTGGTTATTTTGGCATCGCTGGAGGTATGTTTTTAGAGAGCGCTTGTATACCTATTCCCAGTGAAGCCGTATTACCAGTTGCGGGAATGATGGTCGCAGAAAAAAGCATTTCGATGTTAGTAGCAAATATTGCTGTAAATATCGGCAGTATGCTAGGTTCCTTGCTTGCATATTCAGTAGGCTATTATGGCGGTCGCCCATTTATATTAAAGTACGGCAAGTATTTCTTTGTTTCTGCTGACCATTTTCATAAAGCAGAAAACACTTTTAATAGGTTTGGTCCAGTAACAGTTTTCTTTGGAAGACTTCTACCTATAATTAGAACTTTTATTTCGCTTCCTGCCGGTATAGCTAAAATGAATATCGGTAAATTTATTGCTTTTTCTTTGATTGGCATGATACCATGGAATTTTACCTTAATATGGCTTGGTTTTAAGTTAGGAGAAAATTATAAAACTAAGGTTAGTCCTTTTTTTCACAAGTTTGAGGATGTGGTAATAGCAGCAGTTGTTCTGGTTATAGTTGTTATAGTATTAAAGGTTATTCTAGGACGCAGGAAGAAAAAATCAGTTCAAAATTAATTGTATTTTCGAGCCTTTAATGAACAAATCTAAAATTAGATTTATATAATTGCGCGAAAGCAGCCGAAAAAGGACTTTTCGAAGTCGCTTGGGCAAGCAATGCAAAATATTTATAATAAAAACCCTAGAATAAAATGAAAATATTTAAATGTTATTTTCATTTTATTCTAGGGTTTTATGTTTCCTTTTCTATATTCAAAAGCTATTCAAAAGAATTATTCAGAATTTCAATAAACTCTCTTGGATTCTTAAATGAATAATCAGGACAATGTTCTTTGAATTTTTCATCTTTTGACGATGCCCAAAGCGCCAAAACAGAAATAACACCTGCAGCCTTACTTGCCAAAATATCAACATCAAAATCGCCTACATAAAAGCTTGAATTATTTTTTGCGTCAATCTGTTTTAAAGCTTTTAAAATCCCATCCGGATCAGGCTTTGGTTTTTTTGTTTCATCACCTGTTATCAAAACATCAAATAGGTATGAAAAGCCTAATTTTTGAAGGATTATCTCAGTTACTCGCCTGCTTCTTCCAGTAAAAAGGCCTAATTTTATTCCTTTATTCTTGATGAACCCAAGAAGCTTATCAATGCCTTCTATAGGCTCGATATAGGCTTCAAAATTAGTTTCGAAATGTTTCACATAGATATCAGACGCAGTATCGTTAAATTTAAAATTTACTAACTTTTTAATAATCTCTGTATCGGTAGGACCAAATTCTTTTATAAGCTCTTCATCCGAATATAAAAT
>JAUZPS010000231.1 GCA_030705945.1 Bacillota bacterium | reverse complement strand
TCTCTCAGTAATATAAAAAAATCCAAACAAGAAATTGTTGATGCGGATAAGTTATATTCTGAAAAGAATTATTTAGGCGCGATTAAAAGCTATGAAAAAATTCTCAAAAATATTTCCAGCAAAAATAATCCTGCTGAATTTGCTCATGTTATGATTAATATGGGAAAAGCGTATATTGATCTTGCTTGTTTTGTAAATAAGGAAGAGAACTCATTAAAAGCAATATCCTTTTTAGAAGAAGTTACTACAAAATTTTCTGGTGAAAAATATGCTAACGAAAGAGCCGCAGCATATAAAAGTATAGGCAATGCTTATATATTTCTAGCGAAAGTACGGGATCTTGAAAAAAACATACCTAATGCTATAGAAAACATAGACAAAGCTTTAAATTTCTACAATAAGGACAAGTACCCCTATGATTATGCGGACTCTCAAAAATATAAGGCATTCGCTTTTTTACAGTTGGCATTTGCAAAAGATAAAGAGGAAAATATTCTGAAAGCTTTAAAAAGTTGCGATGAGGCTTTATCTATATTTACAATTCAAAAATATCCTACAGACTACTCAATTGAGAAATATCACCAAGGAATAATGTTTACATCTCTATACGAAGCAACTGGAAATTCAGATTATGTTAAAATGGCTTGTGATGCATATAATGAATCACTAAAAACTGTCACATTAAAAAATGATCCAGAAAATTACGGATACGCGCAATATTATCTGGGCTATACTTTACAATATGTAACATATCAAAAGCCTTTACTGGAAAACTATGAAGCAGCAATTAATGCCTATAATGAAGCTTCGAAAGCATTTAATAAAATCACCAATCCCTTCATCTATGCTGCTATAAAAGAGGGAATAGGAACGGTTTATGTAGAGATGTGGGGTGTTTGCGGCAAGAACAATGCCGAAAAAGCTCTTGAGGCTTTTGATGAATCGCTGAGTATATACACTGAAGAGCAGTACCCCTTGAATTTCGCTACAGTTAAATCAGAACAGGGTATAGCTTATAGACTTCTTGGTAAGGATAAAAAAAATGATGAGTATTATAATAACTCTGTTGATTCTCTAAAAAATTCATTAGATATTTTTACTATTGAGAAATATCCTGAAGCTTATGGTGATTCATGGAATGAGATCGGCTTAACATATCTTTGTTACAGTGATCCTCAAAGAATTGAAGACTATGCATCAAAAGCTCTAGAATGTTTTAATAAAGCATTAGCGGTATATACAATAAAAAACAATCCAATAATGTTTAGTTATACCCATAAGAATCTTGCAGAAGCTTATATTAAGCTAGCTGAACTAAATAAGGATAAAAAATTAAACACTCAGAAATCTATTGAAGAAAGTAAACAAGCGCTAAATTTTTTTACTGAAAAGGATTTCTTAAAAGTCTATGCATCTGTCCATATAATTCTTGGAAAAGGATATCAATTTCTATCAAAAATAGAAAATTATGAAGAAAATTTACTAAATAGTAATGAGTCTTTGAAACAAGCTTTAAAATTCTACACATATAATAACTCACCCGAGGTTTTTGCGGAAATACAGAAAATTTTAGGGGAAAATTATTCAAGTCTGTCAGAAATTAATGATAAAAATGAAAATATCTCTCACGCCTTAGATTGCTTTAATGAAGCACTCAAATTCTATACACAAAAAGATTATCCAGACGTATATCAAAAAATTATGGATAAGAAAAAACAACTTGAACAGTAAGCTAATACCCCAAGCTATATATTAGAGAAATAGATTATATATTTTGCAATAAACATTTTACAACCATTTTTATATTGCAAAATATATACCTTGATTCATAAGTTGCGAAAGGTTCAGCTTTGATATCAAAATGAAGACGTATTAACTGCATTTTTAATGTAAAATCTTTTTCGCAACTTATATAGTTGCAACGCTCGCATCCGTAAAGAAAGACTTGTTGTTGTAAACCATATCAATGCTTGCGTTGCAACTAATTGTAATAATTACCTTCGACCTTTTTTAAATCCAAGCTTGTTTAGTCTTTGAGATTTCTATTGTATTTGTACTGGGAACTTAACAACCTCTCCAGTGACATAACGTTTAATCCAAGATTGATCAGCTGAATTTATAACACCATTTCCATCAACATCTCCACATAATGCAGCGTAATTGCCTGGAAGGTTTGTAATTGTTGTAAGCACAAATCTACCCATATATGAATTATCCGCTGAATTTATTGCGCTATCACTGTTCACATCTCCATATTTAATGATATCAATAATGCCATCAAATAATTTTGATCCTTGGTATTCTAGAGACGAAGCATCATAAAACTTACTTGCATTTTTATCTAACACTAGACTAGAGCTTCCAACTTTAGCGACACTCTCCAAAACATCATATTCTACATTTGCAAAAATGCCACCAGTGGTAATAGCTTTTATTGAACTGGTATAACTTATGTTTATTGTTCCCAGTGAATTATTGATAGAGTATGAAAAACCAGTACTATCAGGTATGGAAGTTCCTTGTGTTATACTTGTTACCTTAAGTGTTGCTGGATCATACTTAAGTGAAATAACACCTTTATAAATTCCACTAGATGGAACATTGGATATTGTTAATGGAATAACTTTACTTCCAGCTTTAGGCTCCATTACTCCATTACCCATTGTCAGTCTTATGATATCTGAATCTGAAGGGCTATATGAATAAACTGTATTAAGCACATCTATATAATCACCTTTGTCCACCATACTACCCATGCAATATATCTTATTTCCAGTAAATACTGAACAATTTCTCGCCATGTTTATGGGTAAACTCTGTTTTACTGTCCATGTTTCTGTAGCAGGATCATATACTTGTACCGCATTTAAATCCTTTGCAAAGTCAGATCCACCCATGATATATATTTTATCATTAACAACAGCTGTGGAAAATTGACAGTATTTTTGCGGCATGGGCTTTTTATCAGTCCAAGTGTTTGTCATTGGGTCATATTGTTGTATTGAATCAATGACTCCGTTTGCATTGCTACCACCAATAACATATATCTTGCCATTAACAGTTACTAGACTATGGTTAATCCTTGGAATTGTTAACGGAGCTACTGTTGACCATCTATTGCTGACTGGATCATACTTATAAACATTACTTGAATAATCATTGATATTGTATCCATTAGAATCTGTACCTGTATTCCTCATTCCACCAACAACATAAAGGCATCCATTGAGAGAAACAGCCTTGTGTTCGGAAATCCCTTCTGGCATTGCCGCCTCTTGAGTCCATGTTTTATTGACAGGATCGTAAGCCTCTAGCGCGCTAGAAAAAGGATGTTTTGAACTTGTATCAGTTCCCCCGCATATATAAATCTTATCATTGATGACACCGGAAGCTAGTCTTGCTCTTATTGATGATAATCCTGGACAAGAAGTCCATTTACCTGTGGATGGATCATATTCTTCCACAGTATTTACAGCATCAAAATTGACGTTTTCTCCTCCAAAGTTGTATATTTTCCCATTGTACACTTCGGATGTAAAGAAAGCTCTCTCGTTAATCATAGAAGGTGATTGTAGCCAATCATCTTTTAATGGCAGATATGAAATACACATGTTACTGGAGGCAGAATTTACATAACCCCCAAATATATATAAGTTTCCATTTTGTACTGCAGATGCATGTCCATAAATATTAGTAGGTAATTCTGTTCTTACGACCTCCATGCTGGTTGTGGGATCATACTCTTCAATTTTATTCAAATTCTTACCACCAGAGATGTAAAGTTTTCCATTTACCTCTGATACACTAAAATCACTGTTCCAGTCATTCAAATTCTTTCTGATACTCCATTTGGCAGTTATAGGATCATATTCTTCCACTGCCTTTAAGTTATCGATACCACATATACCACCCATAACAATTATTTTTCCACTTACAACTCCGTTACCAAAGTTACTTCTCGCATTTGGCATGTTAGACACACTGGTCCATGTATTTGTCAGAGGATCATATGCCTCAACAGTCCTAAGTGTACTGGTTCCATTATATCCTCCGATAGCATAAATTTTGCCATTTACATTTGCAATTCCAAGACCACTTCTTGCTGTAGGCATATTAGCCTTTATTGCCCAAGTATTTGTGGCAGGGTCGTATTCTTCTACTGTATTGAGATAGGATGTTCCATCAAATCCCCCAATTGCATAAATCTTCCCATTATCAGCTTCAATCATCTTGAATCCGCTTCTCTCATGAGACATAGGCGCTTTAGCAGTCCAAACGTCTTTTGTAGGATCATATTCTTCTACGGTTTTTAGATAGAGTGATCCACTCTTTCCGCCAGCAGCATAAATCTTTCCATTCTTTGATGCAGCTGAAGCAAAATCCATTCTTTGTGAAGCCATCGAAGCTCCATAGAAAAGCCCTATATCAGGAGCATTGAACTGGAGGGTATTGCTTGACAAGCTACAGTTAAAATCTGAAATAGCTCTTACAAAAAAGTTGTACGTTGATTTTGGCGCTAAAGCTGTGTATGAATAGTTTGTTGATGTTGTTGATGCTACACAGGTATTATTCAAATATACATCATAGGATGTCGCTTGTGATACAGCATTCCATGATATTTGAATTCCACCCTTCCCTAATGTCCCTGTTACTACCGGTGTAGTCAATAGCGCGGACTGAGATAAAGTATAGCTCCACGAACCGACTGTTTGAGCATTTTTAGCTCTGACTCTAAATTTATGTACGGTATTGTATGCTAGATTATTTATAGTGTAATTTGTTCCAGTAACAGCCGTTACAGTTGTTCCATCAACTTCCACATCATACCCTGTAGCTCCAGGAACTGTATCCCAATTAACCGTAATTGAGTTTGAAGTTGCAGTAGCCTTAAGGTTTTTAGGAGCACTGAAGAAGTCATCTGAACTTACCAATGCAAAAGGCTGAGGACCATATGGTATATTATACCCAATAACCTCTACTTTGTAGTTGCCTGCAACTGGGTTATTGATTATTACATTCTCTACGTTATTAGTTCTGTCAAAATTAGAGTTATATGGACTTGTAAAATTATTACCATAATATGATACCGATCCATCCGGCGATGTTACTTTTAAATCCAAGTCATTTACAAGAGCATGCGCAGATAATGGAGCTGCAGGATAGTCCGACCATACCAAACTAACTTTTAATGGTCTGTCAGTTTTTGTACATGGCACAGAATAACTTAAACTATTACCAGTTGTTAATGCAGCTGTGTCATTAATGATATGAGTTGCAAACAATGAATCATAAAGACTTACTTTTCCCCATCCTTTGTCTTCGGTATTCCCGCTCTGTCCTAATGCTCCATTGATTATAAAAGCCTTCAAAAGAGCCGCGCTGGGTGTTATGTTATAATTCTTTGTAATATATTCCCTGACTACCGCAACAGACCCCGAAGTAATTGGAGCAGCCATTGATGTACCGCTCATATATTGATAGTATGGGTTGCCTGGATACGCCTTTTCAATAGTTAAAGCAGCCGACGACAGAGTTGACGCAATATAAGTGCCTGGAGCTACTACATCAGGTTTGATTCTTCCATCTACACATCCCCTACTTGAAAAAAATACTGATTCATCAGGATTATCCGATACAGATGATCCTTGGTATAATTTCATGTAAGGTCTATAGTTTTCAACTGCTCCTACAGTAATGCAGTTTTTTGCAGCGCCTGGAGAATTGATTGTACATGTGCTAGGCCCTTCGTTTCCTGCTGAAGCAACTATAATCATATCCTTATGTGACCATATGAAATTATCAGTATCAGCGCAATCTGATTGATAGGTTCCTAATGCCGAATTTCCCCATGAATCACTGTGGATTCTCACTCCGTTATTATAAGCTTGCAAGAATAAATCTGACAAATTCCCTGGATGAACAAAACCATTTGAATCCCCTATTTTTTGAACTACAAGATGAGCTTTCGGCGCTATTCCCTTAATCTTTCCATTGGACATCTGTCCATTCCCTATTATAGACCCAGCAACATGAGTGCCATGTCCATTCTCATCAATACCAGTTGTAGTTCCTATCAAGTCAAAAATATTGTCTACTCTCCCTTTGAAATCAGCATGAATTGTCCCATCACTGATACCGGTCGTTCCCTTGTCGAGACCAGAGTCAGCAACACCAACAATCTGACCTGCGCCTTCATATCCATAACTTGAAGCCAATTCAGCTCCAACAATGCCTGATGCCACATCATTATTCAGCTTGAACTCAGGAGCTTCTTCTATAAATTTGACAGATTTCATTTTTGATAAACTTTCGATCTGACTATATTTTACTTTTGCAACTAATGAACCTTTACCACTTCTTATTTTAGTTACTCCTATCTGATCGATCTCACTATTTAACTGGCTGTTATCATCTCCAAAAGCGCTAATTCTGACTTGCAATTCCTTATCTACTTTGCCAGCTTTTTTTTCATCATTTTTAGAGATTTTAGCCATAAGGGCAGGATCAATCTTATATTGACTTTCATAAGGTAAAACATCTTCAACACATGAAATTTTTTTAACCTTTTCTGCAATATCAGGAGTCAAGTTTGATAGAAACGAAAAATCAGGTATATAATCCAGTAGTTTCACTCCCAGGCTGGTTACAGAACTTTTCATTTCATCTGTAATAGGTCCTGTAAAAGATATTAAATAAGGTCTTTCTTGGTTTCCTGAAATATCATTAGCAGTTCCCTGTTTTGCAAGGGACAGTTTGCCATGATCTAATATTGATGTTTTAAGATAAACTTTATGAAAATTATTTCTTGAAACATTCCCAGCAGCAAAGGTACTCACGTTCATACTTGCAGCAGATAATAAAATCGAAGCTGAAAGTACAGAAGCTAGAAGCTTATTCAATTTCATAAATTCTTCCTCCTTAAAAATTAGTTAGTTTAGTAATCTCATTACTGATTCAAAGCTATAACTTCGAATTACAAAGCGAAACACATCCTATCACCCATATATACAGTTGCTAAATCTTTGTATATTGAATCATGTGGCTTGTATTACAAATTATCACCTCCAATTATGTAAATCGTTGTAGTATGATTTTATAATAGAATTATATATAATTAATGATTTTTTTTAGTGAAAAAAAATGAAATATTAGTGAAAAAAAATGAAATATTACGCTTTAAGTTTATAATAATCTGAGATTACGAAAACATTAATAAGCCCAACCCTTCAAATGGAGATGTTCCTATGAAAATGACCTATCCGGTAAGAGATCTTGACAGTAGCGGAAATGTTGTCAACGTAAGAGATATTCCGACAGATTATTACTTTGGAAATCTGACTGGCAACTGGGACTTAAATGGGGATGGAATATACGGTCAATTTGAAAAGGATTTTGGGCGAGGCGGAGTTGATAACAACTATTAGGTTATAGTTGGCAGAATTCCTTTCTATGACTCGGTGAAGGTTCTGGATAAAATATTGAGGAAAACC
>JAUZPS010000230.1 GCA_030705945.1 Bacillota bacterium | reverse complement strand
TCAGATTGTTTTTCACACTCTTCAATGAAACAGACGGCATCCGGGAAAGCGCCGCCGTTTTCTCGGCAAAGTGCTCTAATTCGCGAACATTGCCAGGCCAGGAATAGTCGGATAGAGCTTGTGAGAAATCCGGATCTAGGATCGTTTCTATGTTATTCACATTCACCTTCATCAATCGCAGAAAATGACGATAGAGATGAATGATGTCTTCTTTTCTCTCTCGGAGCGGTGGTAACTTTAAATTTAAAACATTCAATCGGTAAAACAAGTCCGTTCGAAAAAGCCCGTTAACGCTGGATTTACGCAAATCTTGATTGGATGCCGCAATAATCCGCACATCACTATGAATCAGACGGCTGCCGCCAACGCGATAAAATGACTTTTCCTGCAGTGCCCTAAGGAGCTTTACCTGTATATACATTGCTTTTGTTATCTTGCAGATTTAAATAATCCGAATCAATTTTAAGTTGATTATCTTGGTATAGTGACTTGGAAAAGGCTTTGTTCCCATTGATTTTTGAGTTTTTAATCAATTCTTTTTTATATCCCGTACTTTTAATTTTATTGCCGGCGCTATCCAAGCCAATATTTCTTTCCAGTCTTTTAAATGAAGTTTTTAGAGTAACCTCTTTTTTCAGATGGATTGAAGAAATTTGTTCACTTGTTTTATTAATCCAAAGTTCCTTCGTTAAAAGCAACTTAAAAAGCTCAGAAAATCTATTTAAATGACCTTTACCCGGCTCTGATTTAATTAATTTAATACTAAAGCTGTCATCATTTCCGGTATATGATCCAGTATCAGAAACATCATATTTGCCGGCAATATTCTCATGCTTTTTTTCATCATGTTCCTGACTTAGTAAGAAAGTCCGATTAATATGCTGAACCAATCGGGTAGATGATATTCCAGAAGCCTTGGAGTCGTTCTCCCTCATATATATTGGCTTAATCATCCATTTTATACGGCTGTATGAATTATAGATATTTATAACTGGAGAATGCTCCAAACGGTTGGCGCTGCCCGAATCTTCAACCTTATCATAAACCTCAGGAAACAGTCGGAACACAAGAATCTGCTTATTTCCAGATATTCTTGATAGTCCATACTTTTCAAGAATACTTTCCAATAAGTTGGTTTTAATGCTTCCAAATAAGCTGATTTTGCATTTCAGATTTATTTTTATTGGAATTAAAATACCGTTATTAACTTGAATTTTATTGTTCCTCTTATTCTTCATGCTGTTCCAACCCTTGTTTAATACTGTAATTATAGTTACAGTAAGATTTTTAGCGATACAAGCTTATAATTTATTTGCTTCTGCTTAATCCCTGATGTGTGAAAACAAGTGTTTCTACAGCTACGTTATTGCTTGATGCGCTGAAAACCGGCCCTTCCCATTTTATTGGACATGCATTATAAAAATCCCAAATAGCTGCCACTGATTCTCCTGATGGATCCAATAAGTATATGGAACCGTTTTTTCTCTGGATTTTGCCCTCTATGACCTGCATATACCAGTTCCATAACAGGTTCTGATTCGAGATGCCTTTTTTAAAAGTTATATCGCTGAACTTAACCTGCGAAATAAACGCATACTCCCTGTCATTTTCCCCGCCAAAGCTTTTACGCTCCACTTGAGCTTCAATGCTAAGGCCGGAAACATCGGTAAAGCTGGCTACGGGAATCTGTTCTATCTCAACCAGAAAGTTATATGCTAAAAATGGATCCGTTCTGTTTCCGGGTGACCACTTTTTCCTTGATGTCTCGATATTTACCATCCTATATTCCATTGTATCCTCCTAAATCTCAAAGAAGCCTTTTTTATTTTCATCGCCATTTAACACCTTATTGATTTTGCTGACTTCGCTGCACCATTTTTCTCTTTCGCTGTGTTCAAGTCCAAGTATCGTTTTGTAATCCCAATGAAAGTAATAGGCTAAAAAGGCTACCTCCTCATAAAGGCGGTCCAAGGGGTAGCCGACTATTCCCCCAGCTCATCCGCTTCAACATCAAAAGAGTATTCGCATTTGGGGCAGCATGCTTTTACAACATTCGCTCCGTATTGATTTACCCTGTTATACATCTCCTGAAGGTAAGTAAAGTCTGAGGTATACAACTCTTCAATGACTTTGGGAGTGACCATCTTAAGCGTTCCCAGATTTGTTACAACTCTGGAAAGTAGAATCACTGTTAAATAAGCCGGATTCTGCTGAACTCGGGAGTCTCTTAACGGCATTATTTCATCCGCTGCTGTGGCCAACCTCATAATGCCTTCTTTATGGACCGTACCCGATTCATCCACATACCCTTTCGGGAGAATAAAACTAAATTCAGTTTGTAAAATATCCATATGTTTTTAAGCCTCGCTTTATCTATAAATTTAATTCTTGATATGTAAGATTAATATTGATGACAATATTATTGCGGCTGCAGCCTCTATTAACCGTAATCTACAATGAATATCCGCAATTTGTGCTTATTCTTTAGATAAGGTTAATGCCCCCTGCCACAGCCAAGGTTAAATTATTTTATTATATTAAAAGTGATCAATCTTTTACATTTGCTCTGTCAAACGCAAGATTAATCGCGCTTTTGAGTTATTTAACTCTTGTAACTCCTTCGTGAACAAGTTCAATTGATTCGATGCTCACATCATTTCCCTTTGCGCTCAATGCGCTGACATCGTATTTAACAGGCCATGCTTCAACGATATCCCATTGAGCCTTGTCCTTTCCTTCTTCATCAACAAGAATAATGGAAAGATTTTTTCTATTGCTTAACGCGCCTTTTTGTTCAATTGTCTTTCTCCAGTTATATAAATCCATTGAGTCGGTCAAGCCTCTCTTTAGAGTTATATTACCGAATTTAGTGAGGCCTGAAAGCTTTCTTGAATGCGGCGCGTCAGTACCTTCTCTGTAGTCTACAGCTTCTGTAGAAGTATCGGGAATAGTTGCTTCAGCGAAGGCTGCAGTCTGAATTCCGTCAATTACGATTCTAAACCTAAAATTTCTGTATGGATCATTTCTTTTACCGGTTGGCATATGTGGATTCTCCTCTCAATATTTATTTGGAAAGTGTTTTCTGGCTAACCCTGATAATTACAAATTCTGCAGGTTTTACAGGAGCTACTCCTACCTCAATTATCAACTGACCTGCGTCCCTCACTGCCGGAGGATTATTTTCTTCATCGACCTTCACAAAGAAAGCCTCTTCCTGAGAAGACCCATAAAGCGCTCCGTCCCTCCAAACTCTTGTCAAGAATGCTGTCAGGTTGCGTTTTACTTTGCTCCACAAACTGGAATCATTAGGCTCGAATACTACCCACTGGCTTCCATTATCAACAGACTCCTCAATATACATGAGTAAACGTCTGATATTTACGTAGAGCCATTCGGAATCAGCTGAAAGCGTTCTCGCGCCCCAGACGCAAATTCCTTCGGGAAGTGAACGTATTACATTGATTCCTGCAGGATTTAAAAGCTCCTGTTCAGCTTTTGTAACAACTGTTTCTATACCGACCACGGAATCAAGATATCCGTCCGATATACCTGCAGGAGCTTTATGTACGCCACGGGAAGAATCAACATACGCATAAGTTCCTGCTATGCAGCCTGATGGTGGAACAAGTTTACTTTTGCCTGTCAATGGATCATTTATAAACACCCATGGATAATACAAAGCTCCGTAGGATGAATTGAACGCGTTTCCAGCATACTTGTCCGCTCCGTCCTTAAAGTATTTTACTTCTTGCGGAGTAAGTCCATGCGGAGGATCTACGATAAACATACAGTCTTTTCTGAGTTTGCAGTAATTGAGAGCATCAAGTATGAAACCACGGTTTCCGGAAATATCAGCCAGATCTGGTATTGCGACTATATTGATGTCATCTACGATATCAAACGCATGCAGACCCATTTTATTGTCAGAATTTCCGATAAAGTCTATACCGGTTACTCCATCTTTACCGTTTGACAGGCTCAGCTCATCGGTAGTTAACAATGGAACTTTTTCCATGTTTTCAAGAACTGGAACAACCTCATTGTCAACTATTTGTGTAAGAGGAACAAGCACATCAATATGCACGAAAGCTGAAATTTCATTAACTTTTTCAACAACATTTGTAATAAGCAAGTTATCGAATTCTTCGACAAGCTGTCCGCTTACTTCTTCACCGACATATTCGTCTTTAAAGGAGCTTGCTTCCAAATATTTGATTGAAAGTTTAAAGCCGCCTTCCTGCTTATTCGAAGACTTTGAGATTCCGATAGATATTCTGTTTCCCCAAGCTCCTTCTGAACGGGCGGATATCTTCAACAGATCAGCGTTTGTAGTGTCCTTAACAACAACGGATGAGTTAGTCGCATTACTTGAAGCCGCTCTTACTACATAGCAGGAAGTACCGCCTTCTGATAAGAAATTGTAAACAGCATAGGCAAGATACGCATTTGGAATAAATCCACCAAATTCATTCTTAAACTGGCTCCAGTTTGTGACCAAAACCGCTTTGCCGATTACTCCCTTCTCAGCTATTCCTACAAAAGCTCCAACAGATGTACCAACTCCGGAGATGGGTTTGACTCCGCTTGACACTTCTTCAACATATACCCCTGGCGATAAATAATTTGGCATTTCAAGCCCTCCTTGAATAAATAATTTTAATTGGCTGCAACGCATAAATCGCTAAATTCACACGCGTTGCAATAAATTTTTTGTACCATGTTTTGTACACATTTAATTTACTCCCAAAATCCCCCCTTTCAATTCTGAGAAAATTTAAAACGGATGAACATCCGGCTTTGGGGGATACAATACTTTCGGTATAACCGTTGTCTTGTCGGCTGGCAGTCTCACTGGAGAAACAAGGTACGACAGGCTGAGCTTTGCCGCCTTTCCTGGAAACACCTCCCATAATTGCTTTATATCCTGCACAGAAAGATTATTGTAGGAAAGCCTTATTTCTTCATTTCCGCTGGCAATCAGGTTTCCTTTCAGGTCGCTGCCGCTTAAAACCGAATGTTCATGGAACAATTGAAATATCCTTCCCAAAATCAGCAGTTCAGTCTCCCTGTCGTTTGCGTAAGGCGTCATGAGATAATAAAGATCCAGAAATGCAGGCGGGTAGGTATAAATATTAGTTCCTGCCTGATTCTCCCTTTCACTGTTTCGCATGCTCGGACTATGAGTAAGATAATATATGCACATTGAAAGTCTGATATTGGCTGAGTCTATATCACTTGGAGATCCAAGGCTTATGAAACTGTCATCATTTAATTCCGGAACATTTTCCTTCAATAATGTTTTTATGCTTATACTTACATCTCTTATAACAGTGCTGGTATCCACCGCCATTTTAAATCACCTCAATCAGTTGATAATATGGATCAAAATCAGATCTCAAAAACGTTTTACCAAGTTTTTTATACTCTCGTTTCGCCGCCGTCAAAATCTGCTTCATTCCTATTGGACATGAGTCCCTTGCGGCATAGAACGCCGCGTTAACAGCAATGTTTTTGATATTTCCCCCTGCAAGAACAAATTTTTCAGCCATAAAATCATAATCCATATCCTTGTCCAACGGCGCGTTCAGTGGAAATATCCCTTTCCAGATTTCCTTCCTCTGAGCCTTTTCAGGGAAAGGAAACTGAATATTGAAATGAAGCCTTCGCAAAAATGCCTCATCCATGTTTTGATTTAAATTGGTTGCAAGAATTACCACGCCACTATATTCCTCCATTTTCTGGAGCAGGTAGCTGATCTCAATATTGGCGTAACGGTCATGCGCATCCCTCACCTCAGAACGTCTTCCAAACATTGCGTCAGCTTCATCAAAAAATAATATGGCGTTGGAGGTCTCAGCCTCCGCGAAGATTTTTGAAAGATTCTTTTCAGTTTCTCCGATATACTTGCTCACTATCTGTGAAACATCTATCTTATATATCTCAAGGCTCAGGTCATTGGCAATTACTTCTGCCGCCATTGTCTTTCCACACCCCGGAGGTCCTGAAAAAAGTACATTCAATCCCTTGCCCAGCGATAACCTCCGGTCAAACCCCCATTTTTCATAAACCACGCTGCGGTATTTCACCTGGCTGCATATCTCTTTCATCTGAGCCATCTGATCGTTAGGGAGCACTAAGGTATCCCAACTGTAATTTGCTTTTATCCTCGGCGCTAAAACTGCAAGTTTCCTATTTGTCTGAGCCTTACAGGCGCTGTATAATTCAGTTGGCGAAACCAACGAATTGCCCGCTGAGTTCCATACAGCAAGACTTTCTCCAAATTTAAGCGCTCCTTGGATCTGGCCTGGGGTAAAGCGGAATTTTTCTGTAAATTCATCCAGGTTTACGTCAGACGTCATTTGATATATCTGTCCATACTTGTTCCAGAGATTTTTACGGCTTCCGGCGGATGGAACAGTAAATTCCACACCGACGAATACCGCTTGCCCCATTAAATGAGCCGGGTCCCATGGATTCTGTCCGAGAATGAAAGTTAGCGGAGAATAGTTAATAATTGTGTCCAGCAACATACCCAATCTGTCATACTGCTTTGCGTCTTCCGAGATCAAAAAATCAAAATTTTCTATACATAACGCTGAGTTTTCCAGCATAACCTGCCTGCCTAAGAGCCTTAGTATTTCATTAGCTGGTAATTCAGCCTGAGCGATTTTCTCCGCGTCGATTGAAATCAGCGGATAACCAAGCCCTTTGCAAGCTGCCATTACATGAGTTTTCTTACCGGAGCCACCAGGTCCGTAAAAGTAAAATATAAATTTCTGATTCGTACCTATGTCTGACCGATAAGCATTAACAAACTGTACCACACGTTCCTCTGCTCCATTGAGAAGTTCATTTTCTGTAGAATCAAATTCATGTATGATATTTGCCACCTGCTCCAATCTGGCATCAAGGGTAATAAATCCTAACAGGTAATTAACCACCCAGTCATCAAGCTTAAGATGACGCGAGATAAGAGGTAACCGAAGGTCCATAATATCTTTTCCCGTTTCCATCAAAAGTTTCATCATTGGCGCCTGAAAGTCGAATGACTGCCGGACTGCTAATTTTTTGTCTTCTGAGCTTGTCAGAAGCTGCATAATAAAGTCTATGCTCGGGCTTTTAGCAGTCAAATCATTCTGCAGGTAGCCATAGATTTTCTCATACTTCCTGTTAATCTCAGGCGCAAGACAGACGATAATGCAGCGCTCTTCAAAGGCGCTAAGATTAAGCAGCTTTGATACTTTGGGTAAAATAAGGTCAACACCGCTTGAAGCACTGGCTTTAAGTTTTCTGGAAATATGATCTTCCAATGCGGCAAGTTCTTCGGTAAGTTTAGTTTCATCCAACTCTTGCTGACCGTCTTCACATAAAAGAGAAATTATTTCGTCAGGTGATAGGACCATTCCATAAAACTGGTTTGGAACTTCAGTATTATGATTTTTTAAAAGGCTTATCAACAGTTGAGTATCAAGTCTTTTTAGTTCGTCCAAGATGTACTCCCAGTTTGAGTTATAGGGAATATCATATATATCTTGATAAT
>JAUZPS010000023.1 GCA_030705945.1 Bacillota bacterium | reverse complement strand
GCGCCTTTCTTGTAAATGCCGGCTTCTTTTGGAAAATGTGAATCAATAAGTGACAGCATAGCATTTACTTCCATAGGGCCATTTTTCTCAAATGACATTAGCGCTTCTTCATTGATTGCGTGAAACATAAAGGGGCGCTTCAATTCAGGTTCAAAGTATGGGGTTGAATTCACAAGGATAATTGCTTCCTTGAGATCATCTTCATTAAAAGCATGGGATCCAGACCATATAAATAAGAGTTCCTCGACTGTGAATGCTCTATCCTTACCATAAGTATTTATTATAAAATGCCATAGTTCATTAATATTTTCTTGAGTAAGCTTTTGAACTTTATTTATATGATTAAGCTCATTTCTAACGAGCTGTTTTCTGGGGTTATTCAAGCTAATATCAAATAAATCACCGTTTGAAGGAGCAAATATTTGCCCACGGTATTCTTTTTGAACCTCGTTAGCCAGATTGTGAATAACATCGGTATTTCCGTGTATGTAAAATACTTTTTTTGCGCTTAAAGAGTGCGTAAGTGAAATAATGCCTGTTTTATCAGCATGAGCTGAGAGCCCGAATTTGCCGATTCCGCATTTAACCGGTACAGTTAACTCGCCAAGTTTTAGAACTCTATCCGTATCATCGGGATTATCGGAGAGTTCAAGAAGCTGTCTGCCTGGCGATTCTTCATCCTGGTAACCTGTTAAAGCTATGAAATTTCCTTCGTCAAGAGCAAGTTTCTGAGCATACCACTGACTTGAACCTCCTGTCAGCATTCCTGAACTGGCAATTATACAGCAGGGTTCCTTTGAATTAATTATTTCCTCTCGCTGAGGCTGCTTGCCTGTCACTGCCATTATGTTATCATCAAAAAAAATATCTACTCCCTTTAATGCTTTTTTGGAAAGCTGGCTTTTTAAATAATTTGGATTTTGTTTATACACACGACATATATCATTAACCATACCATCCGTATAAATTTTGAAGGGAGGAAGAATACCCTTGTTTATTGCAGATTTTAGTATAAGAATTATCTCTTGAGCTCTTCCTAACGCAAAGGCGGGAATTAATATTTTTTTACCTGAATTTATAATTTCTCCAACCTTTTCAACCAGTTTTTTCTCTTCTGTCTCCCTGCTGGAGTGAAGCTTGTCCCCGTAGGTGGATTCAATTACCGCAACATCGGGGCGAAGTTTTGGAAAGGAAGCTTTTTCAACTGTTTTTTGAGGCTGAAGGGAAAAGTCGCCGCTGTAGAAAAAAGCGCCTTCCTTGCCGCATATATAAATAGCGGCAGCCCCGGCTACATGGCCTGCATTATAAAAAGTAACCGAAATATCATTATCCATAGGATGGAAAGTAAACCCAGGCGAAAAACATATTATCCTGTCCAACATATTTTTAACATGAACTTCAGCAAAA
Organism: Bacillota bacterium; assembly: GCA_030705945.1. Classification (GTDB taxonomy): domain Bacteria; phylum Bacillota; class Clostridia; order Acetivibrionales; family DSM-2933; genus Pseudobacteroides. The sequence goes on along the minus strand of JAUZPS010000023.1, from coordinate 19,113 downwards.
ACGGGAATTTCAGCTTCACGATATTCCATGATTTTAAGACTGTCATACAATAACACGCGAACAAGATCTTTTGTTGCGTGAGTCATGTATATTTTTGCTTCGGGATATTCTCTGCTAAGGACAGGAAGACTGCCCGTGTGATCCATGTGGGCATGGCTTATGACTATAGCATGAACGCCGCCGTTTTCCTGAATCATTCCAAGATCAGGAAGGTATTCTTTTGAGCTGCCTATTCTCATTCCGCAGTCTAAAATGATATTTTTTCCATCCAAATTAAGCATTATACAGCTGGCTCCGACCTCAGCCGCGCCTCCGCAAAATCCAACTTTCATATAATCCGCCTCCGGAATTTATTGTAATTTAAAAACGTTTTATTTTCAAGGGGCGCATTATTTTCATTAATATTTTATTTTTTTCAACTATTTATTTTGCAATAAACATTTTACATCCATTTTTTATATTGCAAAATATATACCTTGATTCATAAGTTGCGAAAAGTTCAGCTTTGATAGTAAAATGCAGACGTATTAACTGCATTTTTAATGTAAAATCTTTTTCGTAACTTATATATATGCATTATGTTTACTATATAAAAAGCACTATTAATCTTACATTTGACGGAGCAAAATAACGAACGCTTTAACGTTATTTTGCGATAGGCAAATGTAAAAGATTAATTGCTTTTTATATATCTATATAGTATGTTTTCAAACTTGAGTCAATTTCTATCTATGTTACATAATATATACAAGGTAAGGCTTTATGGCTGATATGACAGCGCATACCAGTAGACATAAGGAGCGTGGTATTATTGAACGGTATTGATTGCACAAACACTATAACTGAAAATATTGGAAAAGCACTAAAGGATTCTGGTTATCAATTTGTGTGCAGGTATCTTGCGCCAGCGAAGTTTTCTTGGAAAAGACTTATTCCTAGCGAGGTTGACGTGTTAACAAAATATGGTATCAAAATTATATCTGTCTTCGAAACAACAGCTGACAGAGCAAAATATGGAGCATCGATTGGAAGTATAGATGGTAAGGATGCAAAAGCAGAAGCAGAAATTGTGAATCAACCTAAAGGAAGCTGTATTTATTTTGCCGTTGATTATGACGCGGATAGCAAGGATTATGATTCAATCGAAGCGTATCTGAAGGCTGCCGCTATAGAACTTCAGGGGTATAAAATCGGCGTTTATGGAAGTTTTGACGTTATTGAGGAAATGGCTAACAGGAAAGCATGCTCCAATTTCTGGCAAACTTATGCATGGTCAAAAGGCCAGCTTTCAAAATACGCCAATATATATCAGATGAAAAACGGTGTTTTGGTTGCAGGAATTAATTGTGATATAAATGTTTCTTATGGAAATGAAGGAGGTTGGAATTATATGCCTAAACTGACTTGGAAGGAAATATTACAAAAGCATTCAAGTAATGCGGCAGAATGGGAGGTCGCAATCGATGCTGCTGTTAATGCGGCAAATGCGGCTGGTAATATAGGTGTTTTAGAAATATTTAAGTATCTTCCGGATCTTATTGAAAAAATATATTCAGAGAAATAAGCCTTAAGAACACAAGCTTATTTAACGCATTCTGTCTAAATACATTTAATATCTGGAATATTATAGTGACTATTTTACCCAAATAAAAAATCAATTAATCTTTTACTTTATCTTTCAAAAAATACCGTAAAAGCGTTAGTAATTTTGCGATTTTAATATAACTTGCGTAGGTTAAAATAGTCACTGATAATATACCCTTCTCTTCCTATTCCCAATTATTCTTATTATTCGTTAAATCATTAATTATCTCTAGGACCTTGGATTTATATTTGCAAATGCCGGTCAATTTGTCCAATTGAGTTTTTAATTTCTCATTTTCCTTATGCATCCCTTTAAGTAACCCTAGTAAATCCCTATAACTGATTTCATTGTAAATAATAATATCCCATAATCCATTTTTCTTAAAATAGTATTCTAATTCTTCAATTTTTTCTACAGAAACGGTACTCATTGTATTTCCCTCCAATAAATGCTTTTTGAACATAGAAAAATCTAAAAAATAATTATATTTATTACTGTATTTTTTATTATAAATCAACCTTTATTTATAAATTAATCAAGGTCACGAAATGCAGATATTTGACTTAAAATTAATATTTTTAAAATTTCAGCCGCTATATGAGTATCTCATTGGCATAACAGCTTTTTGAGCAATTTCCGAGTTAGAATTTAATAAAAGGCGTTTCAAAAAATTTCTTGTTAACACTTTAAATTTTGATACCGCAAAAGGTGATTTGATTATGTTTAGCTTGGAAAGACTATGTAAACTGCTTACTAAAAAGCTAGCTCAAAATATATTTATCGAGGAGGAAGAAATTGAAATAATTGAGTATGGCTTTCATTTGATAATCTCAGAAACCTCAAAGCTATTGTTAACGCTCATTATAATGAACTCAATTGGTTTTCTTTACTATTCTATCTTTGTTATTGTTACGTTTGGAGTACTAAGGAATTTTTTGGGTGGCGTGCACGCAAAAACTCATATAGGATGCTTTATATCATACTTATCAACAATTTTTTTGATAGTTCTATTGGGTAAAGTTACTACTAAGCTTCAATGTATTATTATTACTGTATCAATATTGCCTTATGTTATCTCCACAATAAAGAAGTACGCTCCGGCGGACACTCAAGAAAAGCCTATAGTTTCTGAAATTCAGAGAAAACATTTAAGAAAAATTGGGCTTTTTGCAGTTATTATTTTAATTATCTTTTCTATTTTCATTAATTCGCCATTTTCAGGTTTCATTATCTTCACTATATTTGCTGAAACCATATTGATGCGCCCGGCCGCATATAAATTGTTCAAATCAAGTTTTAGTATGGAAAGGAATTGATTTTATGAGTAAGAAAATAATTCTCACGCTTATCAAAGACAGCGCAAAACTTGTATCCGAAAAGAGTTCAAACTTCAGCACAATGTGGGTCTTCAAACAACCTAATTGTCCAAAAATATTAATAAAAAAATAAGACTATATTAAAAATGATTTCGAGGGGAAACTTTAAAGTTAATTAGGTAGTATCAAAAAAACTTAGCAACTGGTCGTTTCAAAAACTTGATACAATGGGTTTTCATCATATAAACTTGAACAAGGAATTTTTTGAAACACCCTTACTCAGCTTTCCCACTTCAAATTAAGCAGCCATAAAACGGACCATAATTTCAATTACATTTGAATATAAACTTGATAAGCGAATGCTTGCTATAATATGGCTGCAAGAATAATAATGATGTGGGAAAGTTGAGTAACAAACCATATAACAAACTATTTTATAATATGATTAACTATTTCTACATGAAATAATTTATTTTCTGGGTTTAAACCAATGTCAAAATCAATATTTTTATAATCTTTAATTATATTTTTAACAATTCTTAAACCATTTCCATGATCCCCGCCCTTAGAAGAATAATTTCCACTTCTTATCTGGCTGAATACCCCAATTTCGCCATAAAAATAATTTTCAATTTTAAACTTTGTATATGAATCTGATTGTTCAATATAAAAAGTAACATCATCACCTGTTCTCGAAGCTTCAATTGCGTTATCCAGAATTATTCCCAAAACTTCGCAAAGATCCATCATTTTAATGCTTTTAATATCGGATATCTCCCCTATTACTATCAAATCCAGATTAATATTATTTTGTTCAGCGTACTTAAGCTTTGATGATATTAAACCATGCAACGCAGCATTATTAATATCGAGCATTGTTATTTCAGTGTTCGTTGACCTGCTGAATTTGATCAACTGATTCATATAGTCTTCAAGTTCTTTATATTTTTTTGTCAGAAGCATCATATTCATTACAGAGATGTTGTTATTAAAATCATGTTTATATCTTTTTAAAGGTTGCAGAGTACTTTTTAGTATATTATTATAAAACTCCTGTTGCAGAAGTTCATTCTCTTTAATGCTAAAATAATAAAATTTCTTAGTCAAAATAAGTATTGCTATGAAGTAAGCGCAGATGATTACTGTCACTGAAATAATAAACCAAACGGGAATGCTGTATTTTCTTAAGAAAAAAAAGTATATACTCAAATTTGCCGACAACATTAAAAACGTAAACCCTATTATAGCTAAGGGCGCTCTTTTCATCTTGCCCGATAGATTGACTATTTCTTTATTCTTTTTATAAATGATAAAGACTATAAAAAACAAACATATTGTATTGATAATATCACCATAAATAACATAAATAACATGCTTTGCTATCTCAGTAAGATTAATTGGAATATTCTGAATTTTAAAAATTATAATAGTTATTACATTTGAAAATCCAAGCAACAAATCTATAGCAACCAAGTATTTGAATGATAATAAATATGGTATTTTGACTGTAAAGCTAATAAAGAAGACCTGCAACATTAAGGATATGAAAGGCTTAATCATTACTAAGTCAGGCAAATAAGTATCAAGGAACCAATTTAACAATGTTTCTGACAAACCATAAAACAGGCTAATTATTAGGTATTTTTTAGAAATATTTTTTTTACTCAGGTATGTAAAAAATAATGAAACGATAAAAAAGTTTATTGTCTCGAATATAACGTTAACAATTATTGTATTCATGTTGTCTCCTTAGATAAGAATCCTTCATTATAAAAATCCTTCCAATTGTCTTTAAATTTTCTGCTTAAATAGCATGTCTGACCAGTTCTTAAATCAATCTCTTTCTTTTTAAAGTCGACTTTAATCACAAAATCAATATTTACATAAATACTTCGATGAGATTGAATAAATCTTTTTCCATCTAATTGATTAATCACTGAACATAAAGAAATGTCGATTTGCGCATCGTTAAATATGGTATGAACAACAACTTTTGACCCATAAAGTTCAATATATATGATTTCGCTCAGTATAAATTTATAGGTAGTCGCGTTTGTTTTTATGATCACAAAGTCCTCTTTTTTTTTGTTGCTTAAATCAAAATCTTTGTAGAGTCTTTTTATCTCTTTTTCAAGCTGTTCCTGACAAACAGGTTTTATTAAATACGCCGCTGGCTTTACTCTGAATGCGTCTTGCATGAATTGAGCATAACCGGTAATATAAATAATTTCTATACTGTGATTGCCTAACTTCTCTCTTATGTGTTGCGCAACAGTTAATCCGTTTGCATTTTCGCTAATGCTCATATCAAGTATACAAACATTTACATTTCCATCCTTAACAGACCTGATAAACTTTTCCGGATTATTTGTTGAACATACAACATTTATTTTTAATTTATTTTTCTGAGATATGTTATCGATTAAGGTCTCGTAAATGTGTAAAATTTTTTCATTATCATCTAGTATTGCTATGTTTAGCATTATGTCTCCCCTCTTTCAATCAAATACTTCATATTTTCATAATTTACTTTTAATATTATAAAAATCAGGTATTTAACTGATGATGTTTTTTACCGCTAAATTGGGTTTATTGTCTATATAAGTTGCGAAAAAGATTTTACATTAAAAATGTAGTTAATACGTCTGCATTTTACTATCAACATATAAAATTAAATGTCTAAATAGTCATATGGTGTAAGACTTTATAAAATTAATTCATAATTATATTTTATATTATTATTTAAAAAATGACAAATAATTTAACATATTTTAACATCTTGTATAATGATTTTGACAAAAAACTCCAACAAATTATACGTTTAAACAATTTACAAGTGTTTCTCAAAAATATAGTATTTTATTAAATATATAACATTAAGGGGGAATTGTTATGAGAAGGTTTTTTTTGACAACGATTTTTGCTTTACTGTTTTTGAGTATATTTCCATTAAGATTATTTGCAGCTGATAGCTGCAAAATCTCAGGGTATGTTAAACCTGATTTCGCCAACATTGTTGGTGTGGCAACAATTCTTAATTCTGATATAAAAGTTGAAATTTCAGGAACTGATTATTCTGCAAAAACCAATAATAGAGGATATTTCGAGATAACTAACGTTCCTAAAAATGAATCTGGTTATACATTAAAGTTTAGTAAACCTGGCTATTTATCCAGAAGTATAGTTACAGATTCCATAATTGGAGATTACGAACTGAATGAAGAGAATCATGTTGTTGAGTTATGGGCCGGAGATGTTCCTAAAAATGGAGTTTCCGACGGAGCTATAAATATAGGGGATATTATTAAACTTTCAACCTCATTTAACAGTACCTTCGGTGATTCTAGATATGTTGAGTACTGTGACTTTGATTTGGACAAAGCAATTAATATGAATGATGTTATAATAATTGCCAAGCATTTCAATGCTATAACCAATGTTTATCCTAAATTCTATATTATTCCTAGGCCCACGCCTTTCCCCGTTGGAAAAGTTGAAGCAGAAAATATGGCGTTAAACGGATATACAGTTGATAAAACATCTTCTGTAAATTGTATTAAGTTAAAAGATACCGTATCAATAGGTACTTGCAGTTATGTTTTTAATGGCGATATAGGTTTCTATGATGTTAATATTAGATATCTCGATGAAGATAACGGACAAAGCAAAATGGGATTGTATATACATAATGAGAGCAGCAATGACTATATGTGGAAATTAGATTCGGATGATAACACATGGAAAATTAAAACCATTAAAAATGTGTTAATACAAAAAGGTGATACAATAACAGTTCAAGGCAATAGAAACAAATTGGAAGGCAATAAGATTGATTATATCGAAACTGTATTGACTTCAGTTCCAACAGCAACCCCAACTTCAACAAAACTTACAATCTATGGTGTAGTAACTGTAAATGATATTGAAGGACATTGGTACGTTCTTGATACTGGTGGAGCTACCTATTGTCTTAACAATTTTCTACCTGTAGACGAAATGAAAAACTTAGTCCATAATTATATTCAAGTGACCGGTTATGCTGATTTGTACAGTATCCATATATGTCCTGGAATTCCTTTTGAAGTATTGTCATACCATATAATCGACTTATCAACCTTAACACCAAATCCAACACCAACTTCTACAGCTACCTTAACACCGACCCCAACGCCAACTCCAACATCGATTCAAACTCCTGCTCCTACTGCAACTAGTGTTCCTGTAAAAAGTATCATATATGGTACTGTAACCGAAAGTAATTTAGATGGAAACTGGTACATAATCAGGTGTTATGGTATAACCTATGAACTTTCAAATTTTCTGCCTCCTGAAGATATGAAAAAACTTGTTGGTAAAAATATTGAGGTGACTGGATATGCGCATCCGGATGGAATTCATTTGGGCCCTGGGATTCCCTTTGAAGTATTGTCGTACAGGATAATTACTCCAACCCCAACACCATTATACCCGCCAGTACCAATGGTATCTGCTCAATAATTGCGGTTAAGAGATAAAAAATAAAAAAGGAACAATATATGTTCCTTTTTTATTTTTTTAACTGTATAATCTTAATGATACTTATTGAACAAAGGATGGACAAAAATGTTACCTAAAAATAACAAAACAGTCAAATTAATTTTTTATGTTTTTATAATATTAAGCGCTATAATCGTGGGAGTAGTAAACTTTATAAATGGTAAGCATAATGCCATTTGGTTAAATATTCTAGTCATGATCATTTTCATTATTAGATTAATCTCACTTTTTAAAGTTTAATTAGGGCGTTTCAAAAAATTACTTGTTCAAGTTTATATGGCAAAAACTCATTATATCAAGTTTTGAAACGACCAGTTGATAAGTTTTATTTTTGATACTACCTTTCAACTTTCCCGCTTCAAATTAAGCAGCCATGAAAAGCATATACAAATTCAACGATATTTGTATGCGCTTTTCATGGCTTGTAATTATTATATAAGTTGCGAAAAAATTTTCACATTAAAAATGCAGTTAATCGGTATCTTAATTAATTTTAAATCTTGAATCTTTAATTTCTACTTTTCCAGCTTTCCTGAGATCAGCTAAAATTTCAGAGATTGGTTTACATTTTTCAAGCTTTGCTTTTAATGTGACACTATCCTTAATTGAATCAAAATCAGGCTCATATTTAGGCGTTATCTCATTTACCACAATTATGTGAAATCCATCCGATGCTTTTATTACAGGACTTACTTCACCCTGATTTATCTGAAATACTACTCTTTCAACTTCAGGCTGAATTGGGTTTAGAGTTCCTTTTATCATAAATCCCCTATCTCCGCCCTTATCCCTGCCTGTTCCAATTGATCTCTCAGCCGCAAGAGTCTTAAAGTCTGCTCCTTGCATCAGTTGCTGTCTTACCATGGTTGCATCAGCTTCAGTACTTAATACGATTTCACTGACTCTTCTTTTTTCAGGTACAGTGAACTTATCTTTATTTGATTTAAAATATTTATTTATTTCCTCATTGCTGACTTTTATATCCTTAGTAGCAATTCTGTCAAATAGCATTTCAATGCGTAATTCTTCTTTAGCTTCATCAGGCGTCATGTTTAAAGACGAAAGACTTTCTAAGAATGCATTTTCTGAATGATATTGCATTAAAATCTTTCTTTTTAACTCATTATCTACTTCTTCCTGTGATACGCTTATACCATAACTTTTAGCGGCATTTTCTATGATAAGTCTGTCAATTTGCTTTTGTAATGTAAAAGTTCCTGACTTTTTTACCAAAATACTATTTATTTCTGACTCTTTTATGCCTTTGCCGTCAACTGCCGCTACTAATTTATCTTTTGGAGCATTTAAATTAATAACAAATACAGTTCCTGCGCCTATAACCAAACCTATACCTAAAAAAAGCAATCTCATTTTTATTGCTTGTTTTGACCAACCTGTCATTTGTAAATTCCCCCTTTTTTAAGAGGCTAGTTTGTAAATAAAAATAATCGAATATCAAGTTTTTGAAACACCCAGTTGCTAAGTTTTTTTTGATACTACCTTATCAATTATTTTCAATTCACAAATTAGCGTGAGGCTTATTCCTTTGTAAATAAGATTGAATAAGTTAAATAATTATCTTAGAATTAATAACATCTTTAGCATAAATATGACAATTATTTTCATAATATAATAATATAAATGTTAAATAACTCTAATATTAATTTTATACTATCACCAATCGACTTGTAAAGACATGTTTTACTAATAATCATCCCTTAATAGGAGTTCTAAATATAGATTCTTGAACTATTTTGTAAAAAAACCTTTATGTCTAATTAATCATTTATATTTATCTATCGTAAAATACCGCAAAACCGTTCGTTATTCTGCTCTGCTGAATTCAAGATTAATAATGATTTTAATATAATAAAGCTAATTTACAATTTGGTTATCTATAAAAATAAACGTTAAAAAATAAAAATAGCGTCACAAAAACATAATTGACATTGTATTTATTTATTACATTGAGTAATCAGTAACACAATTTTAGAAATTTCAAAATAAATTTGGCTTTATATAAAAATATGTCAAATATAATCGAATTAATATTATTTATTATTTTTTATCTTTAATGAGTGGAAATTTTGTGGGTAGGTGAAGATATTATGTTAACCAACAGTATTAAGAAGGCAACAATGGCGCTGCTTTTCAATGTTTCTGACCGGAAGGTTGCATTATCCTATTCTATAGGAATATTGATCGGCTTATTGCCTCTGTATGAAATGAGATTTATTGTAATTATTTTAGCTTCATTAGTTTTAGGGCTTAACCTTATAACAATGTTTATAGGATTAGGTATTACTGTGCTCTGTCCTGGACTTTATTCCATGATTGAAGGCATGTTAAGCGAAACAGGCAGTATTGGAGGCGCATCGCTTACCCCTGTATTCGCTGGAATTTTGATCATTCCTGTTATAGATTTTTTTACAAAAATAATTGTAAAAAGATTTATAAAAGACAAATTTAAACTTAGAAAAATTGCTATTTCTGCAGGTGTAGGCGGTTTCGTCGGCTATTCTTTCATGTACGATCTAAAAATCGGATTTGTTGTTTTAATCATTTCAATTTTTATTTCTTTTGTTAAAAGCTACAAGGTTTTACCCTTAATTGCGGGAGCTATTCCGGGAATATTGACCTTTCTTTTATTCAAGTCAGTTTTATCTGAACAAAAGTTACCTATTTTCTTATCAGGGTATCAGACTCTCTCTGATTTTATAGCTTCAATTAGAGGCGGCCATATAGAATATTTCCTAAATATAGTCTTATATATTCTGGTTTCAGCCTCCACCTATCCAATTTTCAAAAGAATATACAGCTACAATGGAATAAAGAGAAGTCTTTACTCAAAATTATTTATATTTCAGGATTCTGACGGTTTTAGATGGTCCAAATTGCAAAGAACCTCCATTGTTGTCACTGTGCTTTTTATATTAGTTACGAGTATATTTGTAACAGGACTTTTTGGAAAAGGGCCTTTTGTTTCAGGTGCTGTTGAAAGTAAAGCTACACAAGTTTCAAACGTTACAAAGCCAAGATTTGACGCAAAAAGAAACAAGAATTTAAACAAGACTTATTGTTTCTATGTTGATTATGATAAAAAAAGTATTGATTCCTTCAAAAAAAATATCGATATGATCGATGTTTTAGTTCCATCCTGGTACCAACTAAACATTCAGGGTGAATTAGTTAAAAATATTAATAACGAAGTTTTTACCCTGGCTAATTCAAATCATGTTGATGTTATGCCCCTTGTAAATAACTACATAAATGAAAAGTGGGATGGAAATTTAATAAAAAGAATAATCTCTTCTAAAGAAAGCCGAACAAATTTTATCAATAAACTTAAAGATGAGGCTAAGAAATACAACTTTTGCGGCTTTAATATTGACTTTGAAAATCTTGCCGATGATACAAAATCAAACTATACAGAGTTTATTTCAGAGCTTTACAGCGTATTCAAAGCTAATAAGCTTATGGTTACAGTCGATGTTCAACCTCAAAAGAACGCGTATGATCTTCAAAAGCTCGCTCTAAATACAGACAGCATAATTTTGATGATGTACGATGAACACAGTACATTAAGCGGTGAAGGTCCGATCGCGTCTCAGGATTGGTTTGAAGGAATTCTTAAAAGCGCAAAAATTCCAGCCGACAAGATTATAGTAGGTTTGGGACTTTTCGGTTATGATTGGTCCGATAATAATAAAAATGATGCGACAAGTATGACTGTTCCTGATGTCATGAAGTTATACAAAGCAAATAAAGCGTATATAAATTGGGATAAAAAAAGCAAGAACCCAACCTTTAAATACAACGACGGAAAAAGTAACCGGACTTTATGGTTCACAGACAGCATTGTTGCTTATAATCAGATTATGTTTTCCCAAAGTCTTGGAATTCATCAATTTTCTTTATGGCGTCTAGGATCTGAAGATGAAAAGTTATGGAGCATATTTAACAGTTTAGATAGTATTAAAAGTTGCATTAATGAGTTAACCTTAAGCGGTGAAACATTAGACAGCAGCGACCTTACAGATACAGCTATTTTAGGAGAGGTTGTCTATCAATACAATAAATCAAAAATCTATCTCGGCAAAAAATTAACAACTGATTCCGAAGGATATATTAAAGATGTTACTTATAACTCCAAATATATTGCTGACACAAGTGAAAATAATGATTCAGGTCAAAAAAAGATAGCTCTCACCTTTGATGATGGACCGAACAACGTATATACGCCTAAAATTCTGGATATCTTAAAAAAGAATAATATAAAAGCATCATTTTTCCTAATAGGAAAAAACGCATGGGATAACCCGGATATCGTTAAGAGAATGTATAAGGAAGGACATAACATAGGTAATCACACTTATAGTCATCCTGACCTACCTCAATACTCAAGGCTAAAAACAAGACTCGAACTTAATATGACGAACGATATAATTGAAATTCTTACCGGTCACACAACCATGTTGTTCAGGCAGCCATATAATGTTGATTGGGATTTGAGTTCAGAAAGCGAAGCTTCCGTGTTTAAAGAAATAGAAAAAATGGGATACGCCATTGTCGGCAGCAATGTTGACTCAAAAGACTGGGAAGGTCACTCGCCTGAAGCGATCAGGGCAAAAATAAATAAAGACCTTGGCAAGGGTAATATTATTCTTCTTCATGATGACAGCACAAATATGAAGAATATGATTACTGCGCTTCCACTAATAATTAATGACCTGAAGGCAAAAGGTTATAGTTTTGAAACCGTAAGCGATCTAATGAACAAGAGTACTACAGAAACTATGCCTTCAGTACGAATGGAAGAAAGCGCCGGACTTATGACAATCAATCTGTTATTGACTTTAAAAGCAAACTTCTATCTTTTTGTCAGAATACTATTTATTTCAGCTACAATCATAGGCGTATTGAGATTTATATTCCTTATATTTTTCGCAACAAGACAGAGAAAGAGGCATAAAAATCTTGTATATAAAGGTGGGCTTAATCTCAAGGCAAGCGTAGTTGTTGCGGCTTATAACGAAGAAAAGGTTATCTGCAAGACTGTTGAGTCTATATTAGAAAGCGACTATAAAAATCTTGAAGTTATTGTTGTTAATGATGGCTCAAAAGATAATACCGCATATGTTGTTGAGGAAAGATTTAGAGACAATAAAAAAGTAAGGCTTATTAATAAAACAAACGGCGGTAAATCGTCCGCCATAAATATGGGCTTTAAGGAAGCTTCGGGTGAAATAGTTATTGTTATTGACGCTGACACAATATTGGATAGTAAGGCTGTTTCACTCCTTATAAGGCATTTTGAGAATGAAAATGTCGCTGCGGTATCCGGTAATGTAAAGGTGGGTAATAATAATAACTTTATTACAACATGTCAACATATTGAATATGTTACCGGACTCAACCTCGAACGACGCGCATTTGATTATCTTAACTGTATACCGGTGGTTCCAGGCGCTATTGGAGCATGGAGAAAAGAATATGTCAAAAATGCCGGTTATTATAAAGAAGACACTCTTGCTGAGGACGCCGATATTACTCTGTGTTTCCTTGAACAGGGGTACAAAATAATATATGAAGAAGGAGCTAAAGCTTATACAGAAGCTCCTGAAGATATTGAAAGCTTCTTAAAGCAAAGGCTAAGATGGTCTTACGGCACCCTGCAGTGTCTCTGGAAGCACAGGAAATCAATGTTTAACAGGAATAATAAGATATTAGGATTTATAGCCTTACCTAACATGTGGCTCTACCAGTTTATTTTCCAAGCGCTTACACCAATTTCTGAAGCAGTGTTTCTTATTGGTTTATTTGGAAAGACGCCGATTTTATCAGTACTTACATACGCGATTTTCTTTACAATAGATTTTCTTATTACTTTATATGCTTTCAAACTGGAAAATGAAGATACTAAACCATTAAAGTTCTACTTTTTCCAGAGAGCCGCTTACAGGATTATAATGACATGGGTTGTATATAAGTCGATGTCATCTGCGCTAAAAGGTGTAAAAGTCGGCTGGAACAAACTTATTAGAAAAGGAAATGTTGAACGTCAGGTTCAGGAACCTGATCTTAAGGAACAGATTGCTTAATTTATTGATTAGGCGCGGTATCAGAAAAATAACTGGTCGTTTCAAAAACTTGATATAATGAGTTTTCATCATACAAAACTTGAACAAGGAATTTTTTGAAACGCCCTTATTGAATTTTATTAATTTATAGTTGGGGGTATATATGAGTACAGGTTTTGCATTAAAAGAACCTTCTGGCGAAGAAAATCAAAGGCCTGAAGATGTTGCTGCGAGGTCTAAGGGGGAAATTTCAATTGCAAGGGAAAGCAAATCTCCTATTGCTGTCGAAAGCTCAAAGCCTAAAAGAATATTGTATATTGATATCCTGAGGATTTTAGCAATTGCCGCAGTTTTGATTGGACATGCAGCCGCAAACGATGTAGCAGACATCGCAGGTGGTAAAGTTGACACAAGCAGATGGTGGACGGCAAATATTATTGATTCTTCTATCAGATGGTGCATTCCGGTTTTTTTCATGATAAGCGGAATTCTTCTGTTAGACGCGGCAAAAAATGAATCTTATGGCGCTTTTCTTAAAAAAAGATTTTTAAGAATCGGTATCCCTTTTGTTATCTGGTCAATTTTTTATTCGTTCGCAAAACATCTTATTCTTGAACCCGATGGCGTCGACATCAAATCTATGCCATTGACTGCTTTGAAGGATATTCTGACCAATAACGTTTATTATCATATGTGGTTTATGTACACCATTATGGGCATTTATCTGTTTGTTCCCGTTATCAGAGCAGCGCTTAGAAAGTTTAATATGGGAGAAGTCAGGCTGCTTGTGTTTCTATGGATAATCGTATCTATAATTATCCCTACTATTCAGAGCGCTTATGGATTGATAAAAGGTGAAGAGTTGAATATACAATTGTTTGTTTCTCCTTACCTTACAGGCTACCTTGGATATTGTATTCTAGGGTATTATCTTAATAGCATTGAAATTGGAAAGACAGCTAGAGCAGCATTTTATGTAGGTAGTATTGCAGGTTTTGTTTCAATTCCAATATTAATTTATATTTCAAATATCAGCACTGATACACTAGATGAGAATTTTTATTCATACTTTAATATTCCAGCCTTTCTTTTTGCAATCGGAGTTTTCCTTTTTATCCGACAAATTGACTGGGAGAAGAAACTTGGGAATAAAGCTAAAAAGGCTGTTACCGTATTGTCTGAAGCTTCCTTCGGAATTTATCTTGTTCATTTGTTCATTGAAGATAAATGGATTTCAAGAATCGGCATTCTAAAGTATATGCCTGTGGGAGTAAAAATATTAATCATATTCAGCGGCACTTCCATAATCAGCTTTTTATTTGTCAGGCTTATAAGTTCCAAGAAAAAGTTATCAAGAATTCTTTTGGGTTGATATATTAAGCTGACTATTAAAAAATGGCAAGTTAACTTTTTTATAATTTAAAACTAGGTTTTAATATAGTTGATTATTTTATTGGAGGGATTTTCTTTGATACGTAAGGAATTAGACGAACCAAAATGGAAAAAATGGGCTTTCCTTGCCTTATACATATTCATACCGCTAGCCGCATTTTTGACATCCCAGATTGCATACTGGCCAGGTCTTATTACAGCTGACTCCGGTTATCAGTGGGAAATGGCAAAAGGTTTACAGCAAATGAACGCTGTGCATCCTGTAGCTCATACAATTTTAATAAAGTTGCTTTTGAAAATTTGGGACAACCCTGCAATAATAAGTCTTTTCGGAGTTATCTTTATGTCAGTTGCTTTTGGTTTTTGCCTTTTTGTTCTGGATTTAAAAAGAGTCAACAGAATTTTGCTGATTTTAGCTGCATTTATATTTGCCCTATCTCCAAACAACCTTGTTCTTTCCATAACAATGTGGAAGGATATTCCCTACACCGCAGCGCTTATTGTTTCTACAGGACTAATGATGTATATTGCTACCTTTAATAAAAAAAATGCTGCTAACAATTCACGGCTTCTTACTCTGTCTTTATATTCAGCGTCAATCTTTTTAAACCTATGTTGGGTTTTCAGATATAATGGAGAAGCAGTTTCTATCGGAGGCTTATTTCTTCTTATCATCTTCATGCGAAAAGAAAGTATCATAAAAAAAATAGTCCCCGTTATTCTTTCGGGTCTTCTTATCGGAGTCTTCGCAAACTATATTTTGCCCCCACTAGTAAATTCCCTTCCAAATGCTTACGACTACACCGGAAAATATATTGCGAGGCAGGTTATTGGAGCAGATCTTCAATACAACGCTCTGACCGCCGATAACAGCGATAAGCTTTGGGAGATATTCGATAAGTCAAAGGTTAAACAAAAGTATATTCCCGAAGACTTTAGTCCGATACTCTGGGATGATGAACTTTGGGCAAACTATAATGATAGTCCGACAGCAAAGAAAGACTTACAAGACATTTTTTTTGCAACCCTTAAGCAAAAACCTTATACTATGTTTGAAAATGCCATGTCATCATCAAATCTTGTTTGGGGAATAAGCAAACCTGATAAAGTACAGTCAGGCGATTTCGCTGAATGGACTTCAGATGAGTATAACCCTATGAAAATCGTTCGAACTGAAAACACCTTGTCAAAAGCAATATCCAAATATGTTAAATACTCACAGACTATTATTTTATTCAGCTTTTTCTGGAAGAATGGTCTATGGTTATTAATAACAATGATTTTATTCGTGTTTCTATTGGATTGGAAAAAGTTTCGATCTATTTATGTCTTCTTCCCTGCATTATTATCAACAGCGTCATGTATGATCGCAATTACAGCTGAATACAGATATGTTTGGCCTCTATACGCAATAACACCAATCCTGATAATCTATTTTCTTTATGAATTGTTTATTGAAGGCAAACAAGAAGTGGCAAAATAGTTTATATTGGGACTAGAAAAGGACTTTATTTGGTAATAAAGTCCTTCTTTTAGTGTCAGAACTACTTTATCAATCTTTTTTTCAATAATGCAGCATCAAAAAGAAACCTTATCTTTTTAGTTTAGGCAATTTGATATAAGTGTAAATACTTCCCCTCGGAATTATCAGGGGTTAATTTGAATCAATATCAGATTCGTATCTGTATCCATCACCAATAGGAATAATTATATCTTTGTTAACAACAGCTCCACATTTCGTCCATTCATCAGCTATTTCATAAGTCCATTCCGATACAGATGGATTGATCCATGAAGAATATCTATTTCCTGACTTATCATAGAAGACTGAAGAAATACTCATACTTTGAAATTGGTCTTTTGTTATATAAAAAGCACTATTAATCTTACATTTGACGGAGCAAAATAACGAACGCTTTAACGTTATTTTGCGATAGGCAAATGTAAAAGATTAATTGCTTTTTATATAGTTATCAAATAAATAGGCAATAAAAAATATCAGAGGTATTTTCAAAAAGTACCTCTGATATTCTTTATAAAATTTATAATTCTGAAACTTTAATATATTCAGACAGTAGTGTTAAATTTAGCTGCGATTATTATTACATCCGCCATATTAATAGCGCCGTCTTTATTCAAATCGTATAAGTCACTAAATCCATCATTTCCTTTAACCTTACCAAATTGAGTAGCCAAAAGTATTACATCTGCCATATTTATAACACCATCTCTGTTTATATCCACACTGTTGACAGCTGTTGGAGTAAAGGTTGGTGTAGGCTTCGGCGTTTGTGTTGGTGTATTTGTTGGCTTTGGTGTTTGTGTTGGAGTATTTGTCGGCTTCGGCGTTGGAGTATTTGTAGCTGAAGGAATAGGTGTAGCTAAAGGAGCCTGGGTACCAGGGTAATTTCTGATAAGTCCTAGATCCCATACGATTTGTTGATATTCACCTGACATGTTTGTGGTACCCTGGATAAAGAAATCAACATGATTAATATCATTAATTTCGAGTTTCTGGTTATATCCTGCGCGTATAAGCTCACCATGTGAAACGTTAGTTGTCCACTTGGTACCATTGTATTTAGTGAGAGTAGCCTTTGTTGCCCATTTATTATTAACCAACGTCCAAGGACCACCTGCGCTAGAGGATGTAAATAACTCGTAACTTCTACCATCTATCATGGCTTCTACAAGCAAATAGTATTGACCATCTGCAAGACTTTTATAAACTTCTGAAGCTTCAAAAACATTAGAGCAAGCAACAGTAGGCGTACTCCAGCCTTTATTTGGGAAATTTGCCAGAGCTGTTTTACGCATATAAAGTTTAGCAGAGCCATCACTTGGTGTATTGTACAGATAAGCATATTGATCATCACATATTATGTAATAATCCCACCCCATATTTCCGGATACTCCGAATGATTTCGGTCCGGACCATGAACTAGGGTCAGCTGGATTTGTAGATGTAGCATATGCTGCTCCATAAGTGCCATCCTGATAGACAAGGTACCATAATTTCTGAGGCTCAAAATAGAATAATTCTGGCGCGCAGAAATAGCTTTCGTTGATTTTACTCATATAGGTACGTGGCGCATTTTTTAGTTCTGGAATCGTAGCTGCAGACGTAAAGCACATCTGCCAGCCACCGCTTTGATTTGCGCCGGTGTAATACACAAGGTATTTACCATTATAGTAAACAATTGTGGGGTCTTTAGCCGCATAATAATCATATGGTTTGCATTGAGCGTGAAAAACGACCGCGTCATCTACGGTCCATGACGGACTGGGATTAGCTGCAGCGTTCAATACAGAACCAAGCATTGAGAACACCAAAACTAACGCCATTATAAATACAACACCTTTTTTTATTAACCTCTTCATAAATTGTCCCCCTCTTTAAACTAACATTTTAATTAATAAAAAACACTAATACTATGAAAATCTTTTAATGGCTCCCTCCCTTCAATCTTTTTCTGTTGAATCTTTTTCTGTTGAATCTTTTTTTCTCTTGGAACTATTCTTATTATATTGTAGATCGCTCTTGAAATATATTTAAGTTGCCTGTAGTTGCCTATCGATGTTACCGTTAACATATATTAAGTCAGTCATCAAAGTATTTGGAATATTTAACCACATCTTAATATCAAACAATACCAAGTCACTTCAAAATCTTCAATAATATAAAGTTAAAGCTACATATATATCTTTTATTTTTAAATTTCGATATTTCGATATTTGAATTTAGCTGCTTATCCTATTTTAATTTTTAACTCATAACCTTAACATTCCTATTCATCAATAATATTCGTATTATATTTTTTTAAAAGTCCGGTATTTGAAAAAAAATTAAATAAAAAATAAGCATAAACTCGCCTGTTACAAATTTCAATCAAAAATTGCAACTTTTATATTATATAGCAAGACTTATACTTATTTTCTTATTTTAAAATATTGCTCATTCTTTAAATTAAATTTTTTAAATTTTTGTATGTGTTGACTGTGTGGGAGTGCCTACAGGGACCTTTGTTTGATCAGAATATTCTTGTTTGTCTAATGTCATGGCTCTTACATTATTAGGTTTATTAGGTAATAAATATTCTAGCAATTCATTAACTTGAATTTTTTTTGCGTCTTCCATTGAAAAATCGTTCCGCAAATTTTTACAGTCATTATATAATATATATCTTCCTGTGGATACTCCTTT
>JAUZPS010000229.1 GCA_030705945.1 Bacillota bacterium | reverse complement strand
TATAATGATAAAATACCTTTTCTAATGAAACTTAAAACCATCACCCTAATTAGGAAGTTTCAAAAAATTCCTTGTTCAAGTTTTGTATGATGAAAACCCATTATATCAAGTTTTTGAAACTCCCAGTTGACCAGTTTATTTTTTGATACTACCTTATTTGAAAAACATTACCAGTTTAAGAGTTCCATAACACCTTCAATATCTAGTTAATTTTAAGTTAATTATAATCTTTTGTCAAGCTAAAATTAGCTGCTAAATGGCTATTTCAAGGCAATTGAGATAAGTAATTTCTGTATAATATTTCCGGTGTTATTTATTATAAACTTAAAACGTATTTTACCATAAACTTTTTTATTTGAGTCTATTTAAGCTCCATATTCCGCTATCTTATTTACATATTTTTGAGCTAATAATTTTATAGAATCAAAGTCTCCCTGATCTGCTGTTTTGAATAGATTTCTTCCAATACCAACCGCCTCAGACCCCGCATCTAACCATGCGTCAATATTTTCAATATTAACTCCGCCAGTTGGCATTAAGCATGCTTGTGGAAGCGGCCCTTTTATAGCCTTAATTATAGCTGGACCAAATAACTCTGAGGGAAATACTTTTACTATATCAGCTCCAGCTTCCATA
Source organism: Bacillota bacterium (assembly GCA_030705945.1). Taxonomy (GTDB): domain Bacteria; phylum Bacillota; class Clostridia; order Acetivibrionales; family DSM-2933; genus Pseudobacteroides. The sequence goes on along the minus strand of JAUZPS010000229.1, from coordinate 6,917 downwards.
CAGTCAGCTGTTTCCTTAACGGTCATAGCCCCAGGAATGTACGGTATCCTGTATCTTAAACACATTTTAGCTGTTTCTAAATTTAGATAAGGACTAATTATAAACTTTGAACCTGAATCATACGCATTTCTTGCAGTTTCAGGATCAAGAACAGTTCCTGCCCCTATCAGTATATCTGTCGCCTTATATCTATCTGTAAGCTCCTTAATCAGCGAGTTAACAAATTTCATAGTATATGAGAATTCTAAAACCTTAATTCCACCCTCAATAATTGCAACTGCGGATTTTTCAGCTTTCTCATAACTATCGGTCCTTATTATCGCAACAATCTTGTTGGCTTTTATAGATTGCAGTATTTCTTCTTTGTTATTTAATATCATATTGCGCCTCTTTTTACCGTATTTTATTCAGTATTATACCAAAATAAAAAACCTAATCAAATATTTATGAAAAAAACTAAAAAATTTTCTTTGAAATTTTTATAACTTTCTGTTATTATAGAAAATGTAGAATGGTAGTATGGTAGAAGCGGTTGAGATTAAAAAGTCTTATAACTTTTCAAATAAATTCTCATTAAAATTCTCCGTTTCCAACAATACAAACCTTATTAATTAAATAATGGTATTTTTCAACAGGCTATTTTAAAAATAATTATAGTCTTAAGTATGTTATATTTTTAGCCTGCTTAAATACCTATCAATCTATATTTAAAATGTATAAGATTATTTTGTAGAAAAGGAAAGGGTGTATTTGAATGAGTGGATTAAAAGTTAAAATAGAAGAAAAAAAGGGTACATGGATGACTTATCGCCCGGATATTAAGGTATTGGACTGCACCATAAGAGATGGCGGACTTGTCAATAACTTCAATTTTGATGATAATTTTGTTAAAGCAGTATATAATGCTTGTGTCAATGCAGGTGTTGATTATATGGAAATGGGCTACAAAGCGTCTAAGAAGATTTTTGCAAGGGATGGACTTGGAGCATGGAAGTTCTGTGATGAGGAAGATATAAGAAAAATCGTTGGGGATAACGAAACTGATTTGAAGATTTCAGTTATGGCTGACGCTGAAAGAACTGATTATCATGAAGATATCCTTCCAAAAAGCCAGAGTGTTGTTGACCTAGTCCGTGTAGCAACATATTTGCATCAGATTCCAACTGCTGTCGATATGGTTAAAGACGCGCATGATAAAGGCTACGAGACCACAATTAATATTATGGCGGCTTCTCAGCTTAAAGAAGGCGATTTGGATGAAGCCCTTGAGATACTATCCAAAACCGAAGTTGATGTCATTTATGTTGTAGACAGTTTCGGTTCCCTTTATTCAGAGGATATTCAGGAATTAACAAGCAAATACTTAAGTTATGCGCAAGCTGAAGGAAAGAAGATTGGTATTCATGCTCACAACAATCAACAGCTTGCTTATGCTAATACTATAGAAGCTATTATCAGAGGAACCAGCTATGTTGACGCTACAATTGCAGGACTTGGGCGCGGCGCTGGAAACTGTCCTATGGAATTGATTCTTGGTTTTCTTAAAAATCCCAAGTTCCATTTAAGACCTATTTTAGAATGTATCGAAAACCATATTCCCGCGTTAAGAGAAAAGTGCAGTTGGGGTTTTGATATTCCATATATGCTTACTGGACAGCTCAATCAGCATCCAAGGTCAGCAATCGGTTTTTTGTCAAACAATAGGGCTGATTATACAAGTTTCTATGATACTATCATTAATGGAGATTAAAAAAACTTAATATAAATGAAAAAGATTTATTGATTTTAATATGATAAACAATTTATTTTTAACAGAGCTTAGATGGCGTTTTATGCTTCTCTAAGCTCTGTTTTTTATTTATCTTCTATTATATATTTTGCAATAAACATTTTACATCCATTTTTTATATTGCAAAATATATACCTTGATTCATAAGTTGCGAAAAGTTCAGCTTTGATAGTAAAATTCAGACGTATTAACTGCATTTTTAATGTAAAATCTTTTTCGCAACTTATATAATTGATTTTAATAAATTAAATACTGTCAAGATAATTCTGCAGAATATAGACTGCCGCAATCTGGTCTTCGATAGCTTTTTTCTTTGAAGTTTTAATACCCATCTCATGCATTACTCTATTTGCCGCTTTGGTTGTTAATCTTTCGTCCCATGATATAATGTCGATATGGATTTGCTCCTTCAGAAGTCTAATAAATTCTAGAGTTTTCTCTCCTCTTTCACCAACTGTGCCGTTCATATTTTTGGGAAAGCCAACTATACATTTTTCTGCTTTATAATGGTCAACAATTTCTTTGATCCTTTTGATGGGTGTTTCATAATCACCTTCCCACCTAATGGTTTCAACTCCTTGAGCAATCATTCCCATGGGATCGCTAACCGCAACTCCTATTTTTCTATCACCATAATCAATACCTAAAATTCTCATAAATCCTCCACTGCCTTATTTAACTTTTATTGCAAATTCATGACATACACTCGAACAATAACTGCATAGGACACATCTTTCCATGTCTACTTGAGCTTTGCCCTCTCTTAATGTAAGAGCTTTTTGCTTGCATCTCTCAACGCATTTCCCGCAGCCATCACACCAATAATCAATATGCAGAGTTCTTTTTTTGCTTTCAAGCGCTTTCTTTATTTCTTCCGGCGTATCTTCATTATTAAAAAGGCTTACATTCATTATTACCTCTTCTATTGATTGCATACCTAATGCAATAGAATGAATAAACGGTATCCGTAATACATAGTCCATACTTGAGCTATAATTATTTAGAAGATTTCCTCCTCCAAGAGGTTTCATGCTGTAAATTCCTTTTCCCGCGTCATACGCTTTTTTTACGGAGCTAAGCATCTCCTCAATCGTACCATCGCCAATGCCTATTCCTCGTTTATTTACAATGGGATGTATTACATCAATCTCAGGCATCCCAGCTACGGCTTCAACAACTTCAATATTATGCGTCGATACTCCGACCGCTTTTATCTTACCCTTTTCCTTCTGATTTAAATAATAATCCAAAGCATCCCTGTGTCCTCTTAATGTGAGTCTGCTTTCCTGTTCATGAAGCATAAATATCTCAATAACGTCAAGGTCTAATTCTCTTCTTGCTTTCTCTAAGCTTTCTTCTGCCCCCTCCCTGCTATAGGCGTATGACTTGCTTGCTATTATGGGCTTTATTTTAGAAATTTTAATAGCCTCTTTTATATGGGGATATGTTCCATATAGTTCTGCCGTATCAATAAAATTAACACCCATTTCAAAGGCCTTAGCTATAACTTTTGCGCCATCAGCTACTGAAAGATTTGCCTGCAGCGGACCAATAATCAATCCTCCGAAGCATAGCCTTGATACCGTAAGTTCAGTTTTCCCAAGTTTAATATAATCCATATTACCACCTAAATTATGAATAGTTTTCAAACATATAAAAAGAGCCTCCTAAATCATTAGCGAAAACTTAATGAATAGGCTGCCCCTAAATTCACAACGCTTATTATTTCTTCTCTTCCAGATAAAATCTAACAATTTCTTCTAAAAGTTCATCACGTTCAAGCCTTCTGATAATACCTCTAGCATTAGCATGGCTGGTTATATATGTAGGATCTCCTGAAAGTATGTATCCAACGATCTGGTTAATAGGATTATAACCCTTTTCCTTTAAAGCCTGATATACTGAAGCTAGTATCTCATGAGCAGAATTCATTTTTTCCTTATCAACTTTAAACATCATGGTTTCGTTACTAACCATTTATAACCACTCCCCCAACTGCTTTTGTATTATTTTGACAGAACGCAAATTTGCTTGCATAAAATCAATCCTTTTAAATCATTTTAAACAATAAATCCAAACACGAAAAATCGTTCAATTTAGCTATGTTATGTATTTTAAAGGATCTAAATTAAAATGAATATTAATCTTACATTTAGCAGAGCAAAATAACAAACGGCTTTAACGATAGATAAATGTAAAAGATTAATTTATTTTAATCTAAACATAATACCAAAATAAAAATTTTAGTACTTTAGTACTAATAATATAATAGTAATACAATAGGATAATTTATGCAACCAGAATCATTTTGAATTAGGCTGTATTATCTGGTTCAAATTATGCTTATCACATTTATATTACATAATTCGGTAATAATCAAATTTGACAAAGTTTAAATTACATCATTAAAATATCTCCTAATGAATGATTAAAAAATTACCTCCGACTCTGAGCGAGTGTTCACGAGTTAGGGCGTTTCAAAAAATTCCTTGTTCAAGTTTATACTACGAAAACCCATTATATCAAGTTTTCGAAACGCCCAGTTGCTTAGTTTTTTTGTTACTATATAAAAAGCAATTAATCTTTTACATTTGCCTATCGCAAAATAACGTTAAAGCGTTCGTTATTTTGCTCCGTCAAATGTAAGATTAATAGTGCTTTTTATATACCTTAAGTGAACAAGTAAGCGAAGATTTTATAGGAAGTTATTTTTTCAACATTCCTAAAATATAATCATCCTTAGCTTCCCTTAATTGAACATCATATATAAGCCCTTTAACATTTTCATGAGCTTTGCATACTACACGTGTAAAATTACTAGTTAAACCCTCCATTAAGCCATCTTCCTCGCCAAACCGCTGTTCAAATAAGACTGGCATAATCCTGCCAACCTGTTGACTATTGAATTCAATTAAATTCTTATCAGAAAGTTCTAGCAATTTAGAACTTCTCTCTTCTTTTTTTTCTGCTGAAACCTGATCTTTATATGCCGCAGCAGGAGTTCCTTTTCGCGGAGAATATTTAAAAACATGCAATTTTGTAAGTTTAATCTCTTCTAAAAATTCTAATGTACATTTAAACTCATCATCTGTTTCTCCAGGAAAACCCACCATAACATCAGTGCTTACTGAAACATCAGGAATATTCTCCCTCAATGATTCTACAACCCTTCTGTAATCATCGGTGTTATATTTCCTGTTCATCCTCTTTAATGTTCCGTCACAACCGCTCTGAAGTGAAATATGAAAATGAGGACACAGTTTTTCAAAAGCTCTGACTGTTTCAATAAACTCTCTATTAACAGTTGATGGCTCAATTGATCCTAGCCTTATGCGTTCTACTCCTTCGATATAATGTATATCTTTAATTATTTCAACTAAAGAAGAGGTTTTTAAGTCCTTTCCATAGGACGCCAAATGAATTCCAGTCAGAACAATTTCTTTAAATCCGCTAGAAGCAAGGTTTCTTACCTCTTCTAAAACATCCTCCCTATATTTACTTCTTATTGGCCCTCTAGCATAAGGGATAATACAGTATGAGCAGTAATTATTACAGCCATCCTGGATTTTAAGAAAAGCCCTGGTTCGGTCCTTAAAACTTGTTACATCTAATTTTTCAAACTCCCTAAGATTCATTATGTCTTCGACATAATTGACTTTCTCTTCACCTGAATTAATTTCTTCCAAAAATTCAATTATCCTGCCCTTATCCTTAGTTCCTAAAACCATATTAACGCCATGTATCCTGCTGACTTCCTCAGGCGAAGTCTGAGCATAGCAGCCTACAACAATAACAAATGAGTCAGGGTTGATCTTTTTAGCCTTTCTGATTACCTGCCTTGATTTTCTATCACTCATACCTGTTACTGTGCAGGTGTTTATTACATATACCTCTGCAGGATTATCAAATTCAACCACAGTATATCCCTGATTTTGGAAAAGCTCAGTCATCGCTTCAGTCTCATATTGATTAACCTTGCAACCCAGCGTAAAAAAAGCAACTCGTTTCATTAATTCTCCCTCAATAACGTTATATATATTTTTAATCAAAAGTTTGTTAGTTATGCACAATTGGTGTTAAAATCCTTATATCAATGGTGTTTCAACTACATTATTATAAAACATTGTAAATCATTTAACAATAACATCATTGACTTGGAATCAAAAAGAAGATAATATTAATTTGAGATTGGTATTACAATTGCGTTTTACATAATTGTTATCAGCATTTGAGTAAAAAGGGGGGTTATAATATGAAATCATTTAACATTATTTTAAAATCAATCAACGATGTTAAAGACTTTGTTAACTTTGTTAACAGATACGATTTTGATGTGGATTTAACATCCGGTCGTTATGTAGTTGATGCTAAATCTATTATGGGTATATTCAGTTTAGATCTTAGCAAACCGATCAAAGTTGATGTTCATACTGACGATTGCGATAGTTTCTGTAATGAAATTAAAAACTTTATCGAATAATTAAGGTATGATTGAAAAATTACTTCCGATTCTGAGCGAGTGTTCACGAGTTAAGTGAACATGTAAGCAAAGATTTTATTGGAAGTTATTTTTTCGACATTCCTAAAGGATAAAACACTTTAAACATTATCGTTTCTAGCTTTTATGATGAAAAGCCTTTGGGTTTTTATAGAAGTTGGATAACTAAAGTCTAAAGTGTTTTATCTTTTTTAAAGCTAACTCAATATTTGTTGGAAAGTTGAGTTAGCTTTTAAAATCGTCTTCATAATTCATTTATTTTCTATATATTTTGCAATAAACATTTTACATCTATTTTTTATATTGCAAAATATATACCTTGTTTCATACGTTACGAAAAGTTCATCTTTGATAGAAAAATGCAGACGCATTAACTGCATTTTAATGTAAAATCTTTTTCGTAACTTATATATATAAAAAGCACTATTAATCTTACATTTGACAGAGCAAAATACCTGGTGCTTTAACATTATCTTGCGATAGGCAAATGTAAAAGATTAATCACTTTTAATATATATTTTGCAATAAACATTTTACATCTATTTTTTATATTGCAAAATATATACCTTGTTTCATAAGTTACGAAAAGTTCATCTTTGATAGAAAAATGCAGACGCATTAACTGCATTT
>JAUZPS010000228.1 GCA_030705945.1 Bacillota bacterium | reverse complement strand
TTAGAGAGAAAGCAAGTGATTTCTTCACCAATATCTTCAGGGATGGCTATCCCTTCGATGACCCTGCGAATCTCCCCGCTAAGTTCACCGATTTTATCACGGTCTCCCACCTTCAGGAGCGATAACTGATCAAGCAATTCGTTAATAGAGGACGTTTCCCCAATGATTCTTTTAAAGGCTTCAGTAGAAATACAAAAGCCATCCGGTACACGTATTCCTTCAATTTTGGAAAGTTCCCCCATGTTCGCGCCTTTACCTCCAACAACCATGAGTTTTGTTTTGTCAATGTCCTGAAAACCAAGCGCATAGGAACTCATACATCTTCCTCCTTTGGCGATTCCTTCTTTGATAATTTTGCCTTAATCCTTTAGGCTATATTAAATGATTAACCGGAGTATTGCATCAAACTATCTATAATGTACCCATTGCAAATTTTATATATACCCCGGCAACAAATCGCATTAAGTCGCTATTAAATTACAGCGCTAGCAGATGAGAACAAATAGTCTACACCTACAATTTTTTCAAATGGCGCTTTTTTTAATGCTCCAGCAACTATAGCTTTCTATAGTTATTTGAATATCTCAAAACAATGAAATCTGCGTATTTCTATATGAATCCTTATATCCTCTTATTATATCGTCCATTTTGTAAAGAATCCCATATTTATTACATTTATGCTGAAATAAGCCCCACAATTCCTTTGCCTTAAGCGAATGGCATTCATATGAACTCCCATAATTTTCAATATACTTCTCTTTAACTGCCGGAAGTATTTCATCTAGTTTTTTATAATACCAATCCCTTTGATTTTGCCTCAGTGTTACACCAAATGCAGGATAGATAAACTTTGCCCTACTTTGATAAGCAAGTTCAATAATCCTGCTAATATTATCATCAGTATCTTCTATAAAAGGAAGTATTGGCATCATTAATATTCCTGTAAAAATGCCTTGTCGAGAAAGCTCTCTGATTGCTTCAAATCTTTGGGACGAAGTGGATACATGAGGTTCAATCTTCTTACATAAGGTATCATCAGCCGCTGTAACAGTAATTTTTATCAATACCGGAGAATGTTTTGATATCTCCTTTAAAATATCAATATCCCGAATAATTAAATCGCTTTTTGTAGCAATTGATACTCCAAACCCTAAGCGATTAATAAGTTCTAAAGCTCCTCTTGTAAGTTTATATTCTTTTTCAAATGGATTATATGGATCGCTCATAGCGCCTGTTCCAACGACACCCTTTTTGCGCTTTGACTTAAGCTCACGCTCAATTAGGGCAAGAGCGTTTTCCTTCGCTCTTACCCTATCAAAATTATCGATTCTGTAACACTCACTTCTGCTGTCACAGTAAATGCAGCCATGACTGCACCCTTTATAGATATTCAAGTTATAGTTATTGCCAAACCATGAGTTGTTTTCCGAATATCCAGATATGATTGTTTTTGCTGTAATGAATTCCATCTACAATCTCTTTTCCTCAAGAATTTTCACAAATTTGCTTTCTTAAGACTTCTGTCAGCCAAGACTCCTAAGTTTAAGCGCATAGTCTGAAAAAAACAAGCACCGCTTTATGTAAAGTTAACATAGTATATATTATATTAGTATGCGCATAAACCGCATGCAGCAGGAGGTATATTATGTTGACTGGAATAGAATATGTAAGACAATCTATTGAAACGAATCTCTTTTTTCTACGAATTATGAAAGAACATCTGATATTTGCCAGTACTGCCCTTACAGTAAGGGATTCAAGCATGGTACTGCCATTGATGAATACGAAAAACAATTTTGAACAATTGTTAATTAATACAGTATCACTGGCAAATGGCATAGTATCACCACAATCACTGGCGGCAGGGGATATAATTACACCATATACTCTGAACGCAGAGATAGCGACGCAATATTACACAGGTCTGCCAATCAATACCTACATTACACAAATGGAAGCTTCATTGATGAATAATGCTGTCACCACAACTAATCCCATGATAGAACAGTCGGTAAATATACTTAATCAACAGATCATAACATTACTCACGTCTTCAATTCAAACACAAAAAATGCTCCTTGCAAACGTATTAAACTGTAAAATGTTTACCAGCATCTATCCCCTCATGCTTGATCATGTGACACGAGAGGCAGAGCATTACCTTGAACACCTGCAGACACTGCAAAACCACCAGAGCCTGCATGATGGACCCAAAACAGCCGCAATGGGTGAGATATTCTGGAACAGAATTATGGGAGAACATGCAAGGTTTATACGAGGACTCCTTGACCCTACTGAAGAAGAACTGATTAAGAAAGCCAATGGGTTTGCGGGAGAATTCGATGAATTGACCAATGCCGCCAGAAAAGCCTATGACCAGATTCAACTCCTGCCTGAAGTTACCAATAATAGTATTACTGCTACAACAAATATCCGGAATTTTAAAGTGCAAGGTACACTTGGTATTCTTGAATGTAAAATCCGCTCAATTATTTTGCCTTTGCTCAGCGACCATGTACTGAGAGAGGCAAATCACTTTTTGAAGGAATTGCAGGAATTTAAAGCATAAATAATTTAATCAGTAAGGCGCAAGTAAACTTATCTGGTCTACCTGCGCTTATTTTAGTTTTCAAACTTCTGATGATTTAACGGTTCTCCAAAACGAAGAGGAATACTTATATCTGGTTTTATCTGTTTTATTATCTCATATAATAATTGAATTTCTTTATTAGTCATTATGGAATATTCCCGCTGATTGCTGTAATTGGAATCTTTCCTCTTACCGATACTTCCTGCTGTCCTTTTGACTTAACATGAGCATCATCTTTATTATTTTTATATATGATATCTGTCTTAATGTTTTGTATTTTTCTAACTGTCACTCAAATTAATCTTTTTCCGACACAGTACAGTTTCATACAATTTGGACAAACTGTAGTTGGGTCATACATTCATTGCATTGTAAATCATTTTACAAGCTTCTGCCCTGGTTACGCTCTTTTTAGGTAGAAATGTGTTGTCCTTATAGCCCTTTATAATCTCTAAATCCACTGCGTTTACAATATAATCCTTAGCCCAGCTGCCGATTTTCTTCGAATCCTTGAAATTCAAATTCCCGTCCATTGCGCCAAGTTCAAAGGCTTTGGAAATCACGACAATAATTTCCTGACGGCTGCATTGATTGGGACCTTTAAATTTGCCATCTTTATATCCATTTATAATATCGTTTTCAAGAGCTGCTTTAACATACCCCTTTGCCCATGCAGGTATTCTATTATCATCCTTGAAACCTGTATTTCCATCTATGGGCTTCAAACCCAGAGCTTTTACTATAATTACTGCAAGTTCCTGCCTTGTTACATATTTATTTGGCTTAAATGTTCCATTTTTATATCCGGTAATAATATTCTTATCAACCAGATCCAATATAAATTCCTTCGCCCAATGTTTGTTTATATCGGTAAACGCCGCGCCACTTCCTGGCGTTTTCTTTCCTTCCTCTACAACAACTGTAGGTTTCACCGTTGAGGTTGGAGTGGTTGTTGGTGTTGGTGTAGCTGTTTGGGAAGAACCAGTTGGCGTCGGTGTGACAGTTTGTGTAGATACAATTCCTGTTGGAGTTGAAACACCAGTTTGTTTATCTACATTTACTTTCACTTCTGAACTATTAACAACAATATTTTGAGGATTTTCGCTCAATTGCGCCTTTAAAGTATATTCCCCTGACGTCGGAAAAGTAACGCTCAATGTAAAATCATTTTCTGACTTTGTTCCAATTAATGTATCCTTGCCATTTGGATCTGTCATTGTTATGTTGATATTTTTAGACTTCATACCAGCCCCTTGAACCCTTATTAACAGAGGAGTATTCTCAACAACCTTCGTCGATTCATCAGGACCAAATATATTTATATAAAATTCCGATGGATGAATATCGATATCATTTATCTCCTTTTGTGTGATAGGGCTGAAATCTTCAATAGGATTGCCATAGTATACCATTTCATTGCTTTCGTTATAACCATTCAACAGATATAGCATTCCAAGGTTATTTAACTGCCCCAATGGTGTTATATCCTTTATCTGATTACCTGCCAGAAATAAAATATTCAGATTGATCAATCCGCTCACTGGAGTTATATTGTTTATTTTGTTTTCACAGACTCTAAGGTCTGTCAATCCGGTTAATCCCGCCAGAAAACCCAAGTCTGTCAATCCGGTTCTATTGAGGCTTAACTCATGCAAATTTGAAAGCTTGCTAATAGGACTAAAATCATTAATTTTATTATTGGATAAATCCAGATGCTCAATTTTATTCAAACCGGAAATTGCGCTTATATTTTCAATTTTATTATTTTCAGCATATAACGAATTCAGGTTTGAAAGATTTGCCAATGGCCCAATATTACTTACAGAATTTCCTGACATGTATATTTCTTCGAGCTTGTTCAAATTGGATAACGGACTTAAATCAGACAAATTATTGTCAATTATGTAAAGCTCTTTTAATTCTTTCATGTTTGAAACTGCTGAGATGTCACTGATTTTATTGTTGGTTAAGGTGAGAGATTCAATCTTGTCAAACTTTGCCAAAGGGCTTATATCACTTAAACCACAGTCAGAGAGATAAAGAGCTTCAATGTTCTTAAACTGCCACAAATATCTCAAATCCAAGTCACTTGTATTAAAACCAAGACTTTTTACATCATCAAGATCTGAAGAAGTGATATCACCTGTTTCCTTATTAAGTTCAAGTCTGACTTGTTCTTCAAGCCATGGAGGCAGATATATAAAATCCTTTTCTGTAAGATTTGGATAATAAACGTTTGTCGGACTGAAGTCTATTATTTTATCATTGTCCTTAAGAAACAGTGATGTAAGTTTCTGGAGATTCTCCAAAGGCTTTATGTCGCTAAGATCATTTTTTGTCAAGGAAAGCTTTTTTAATGACGTCAGATTCTTCAATGGTTCGAGACTGTTTATTAAATTGTTATTGGCTATTAGGACTTCCAGTTTTGAAAGTGATGAAACAGGAGATAAATCTAAAACCCCATTCCCTGAGATGTTCAAGGTTACCAAATTACTTAACTGAGATACTGTGCTTATGTCAACAATATTCTTTCCTGATATGTCGAGGGTTTTAATACTGTCCAGATCATTTTGGGTGATTTCTCCCGTGTCCTTATTGAGACCAGACCTCACTTCTTTATCCAACCAATCCGGTAATTGAGGGCTTGCAAAATTTATCCCAACAAATAATTGGGCAATCAGAATACAAGCCATGACTGCAGCCATAACTCTAAAGCTTCTTTTAATGTTTCTTCTCATATTTTTACTTCCCCCTTGAAGATATCTATAAATTATGTCCTGTGAGAAACAATTTACCAAAATTAAAAATCACAAAATATATATTTAATTCAAATTAAAGTATAATCAAGAGATAATCTCTGATTCTCCTCGTCCAAAACCCCCGTTAAACTAAATTAATTCTTCATTTAACTGTTTAGAACTTAGGATAATACTTTTTTACCATTTATATACTTCTTGTCTAATAAATAATGCTATCGGATTTTAATATAAAAATCAACATCAAATTATAAAAATATTTGAACATTTTGCAATATTTTTATAATTTGATTTAACATAAATGTAATATTACTAAATTCCCATTAAAGATATTCTACCCGACATGAAAATGTATTCCCTGATACTTTTTCAAACTTTAATTATTTATTATTTATTATTTATTTAATTTTCAAATCATGCGACGATATGCTTTCATCGCGAATAGGTAAGCAACAGCCATGATACCGACACACCACACGAGGGCGATCCATATATCGTTGCCGACTGGCTGACAAGATAGTAACGAGCGTATGGTATTTACAATCGAGGTTACCGGCTGATTCTCCGCAAATACACGGACTGCGGCGGGCATGGTGTTCGTCGGAACGAACGCGGAACTTATGAACGGAAGAAAAATGAGCGGATAAGAGAAAGCGCTCGCGCCTTCAACGGATTTTGCGGATAGCCCGGCGATCGCGGCAATCCACGTCAGAGTCAGTGTAAACAGTATGAGTATTCCGGCAACAGCCAGCCAAGAGAACACACCCGCAGATGAACGGAATCCCATAATGAGCGAAACGAGAATGATAACGATGACCGAAATGACATTGGAAACCAGAGAGGTCAGAACATGGCCCCACAGCACCGCGGAATGGTGGATCGGCATCGAATGAAACCGTTCAAATATACCTTTCTGTACATCTTGAAACAGTCTGTACGCCGTATATGAGATGCCGCTGGCGATTGCAATCAGCAGGATACCCGGCAATAAGAAATTCACATAGTTGTCCGTCCCCGCCTGTATTGCGCCGCCTAACACATAGACGAACAGGAGCATCATTGCGATGGGCATGATCGCAGTCGTAATAATCGTGTCCATGCTGCGGGAAATGTGGCGCATAGAACGCCCGAACATAACGCTTATGTCACGCGCAAATTTCATTTATTTTCCCTCCTTTTTGCCAACGATGTGCAGGAATATTTCCTCCAAGGTCTGCTGTTTTTCGATGTATTCGACCTTTGCGGGCGGAAACTGTTTTTTGAGCTCCGTGAGCGTTCCTTTGGTGATAATCACGCCGCCGTGCAGGATAGCGATTTTGTCGGCAAGCTGTTCCGCTTCATCCAAATACTGCGTGGTCAGAAAGATCGTCGTACCACCGTTGGCAAGTTCCTTGACGGCTTTCCATAATTCAATCCGCGCTTCGGGGTCAAGTCCCGTCGTCGGCTCGTCGAGAAAGATGACGGCAGGCGCTCCCACAAGGCTCATCGCTATGTCAAGCCTGCGCTTCATACCACCGGAATACGTTACTGCCCGCCGATTTGCCGCATCGCTCAGTCCGAAGCATTCAAGCAGGCTGTCAGCGACCTTGGCAGGATTGGCAACGCTGCGCAGTTTAGCGATCATCAGGAGATTTTCCCTCCCGCTCAGAACCTCATCCACAGCGGTGAACTGCCCGGTAAGGCTAATGCTCTCGCGGACTTTTTCCGGCTGCCGAAAGACATCAAAGCCACATACACTCGCGCTACCGCTATCTGCTTTTAGAAGTGTAGACAGTATCTTGACAATCGTCGTTTTCCCCGCGCCGTTAGAGCCAAGCAATGCGAAAATCTCACCACGCTGCGCGTCGAAGTTGACGCCTTTCAGGACTTCTATCTTTTTGTAGGATTTTTTTAAATCCTTTACTTGAATTGCAATGTCTTTCATTTAGAGTCGTTCCCCCTTCCGATTTTATTCATTATGTCGCGGTTTAATTTTTTGCGAAAGTTATCGGTCCACTTTTTTGTGTCGCGCAAGAACTCATCACAGAACCCGACAATATCTTCGCCAGTCACGTCGAGAATGTGCTTGCCGTCTGCCGAGCTGGCTTCAAACAACTCTATTAATTCGCGCTGAGTTCTTAACATGTCAGAGCCGTCTCCCGCCGCGAAACTCCACATGTATTTATGGATTTTTTTAAATACAAACCGATAATCTTCAGGCAGAGCTTC
>JAUZPS010000227.1 GCA_030705945.1 Bacillota bacterium | reverse complement strand
GTTGTTCAATAGGTTCTGAAAAATTTCTGATAAAATTATTACAAAAGACACTTTTAAATTTATTGGAGGTTTCAGGTATGAAAAATAAGCTTCTAGCATTTGCTTCCATACTAGCTATTATACTTTCAAGCATTTCAACTAGTTTTGCTGACAACCCAATAGTTCAAACTGTATATACGGCTGATCCAGCGCCCATGGTATATAATAACACCTGTTACGTATATACTGGACATGACGAAGATACATTGGTAAATAACTTTTTTACAATGAATGACTGGAGGTGCTACTCCTCCACAGATATGGTTAACTGGACAGATCACGGTTCTCCATTATCCTATAAAACCTTTAGTTGGACAAAAGGAGATGCATGGGCTGGACAGGTTATAGAACGAAATGGCAAGTTCTATTACTATGTTCCTATGACACAAAAAAATGGTGGTATGGCAATTGGCGTCGGAGTGTCAACTAAACCTGAAGGACCGTTTACTGATGCTATTGGAAAGCCATTGGTTACTACAGGCACCGGAGATATTGATCCGACAGTATTTATTGATGATGATGGGCAAGCATATCTGTATTGGGGAAATCCAAACCTTTGGTATGTAAAATTAAATAAGGATATGATTTCATATACAGGTACTCCTACCAAAATAAATTTGACGACAGCGAGTTTTGGTGTACGTTCCAATACAGATAGACCAACTCAATACGAGGAAGGCCCTTGGTTTTACAAGCGTGGAAGTTTATACTACATGGTGTTTGCAGCAGGTCCTGTATCTGAACATATAGCATATTCAACGAGCACAGGTCCTACTGGACCATGGACATTCAAAGGAACAATAATGGCTACTCAAGGGGCAAGTTTTACAAATCATTCAGGAATTTGTGATTATAAGGGGAATACCTACTTCTTTTATCATAATGGAGCTTTAACCGGAGGTAGTGGCTACCATCGTTCAGTGTGTATAGAACAATTCAAATATAATTCTGATGGCACTATACCCTCAATGAATATGTCGAAAAATGGTCCTGACCAGGTAGGCGCTCTTAATCCTTTTGAAAGGACAGAGGCGGAAACAATTTGTTGGGAGTCAGGCGTTGAGACAGAAAATTGCGGTGAAGGCGGGATGGATGTTTGCAGTATTGAAAATGGCGATTATATTAAGGTTAAGGGCGTTAATTTTGGTACCGGAGCAACGAGTTTTGAGGCTAGAGTAGCTTCTGCTAATAGTGGTGGAAATATTGAAATTCGCCTTGACAGCACTACTGGAACCCTGATTGGAACATGCGCAGTATCAGGTACAGGTGGTTGGCAGACATGGACGACAAAAACCTGTAAAGTCACTGGCGCAACCGGTAAGCATGATGTATACTTCAAATTCACAGGTGGAAGCGGTAGTTTGTTCAACTTCAATTGGTGGGATTTTATTAGCAGCGCGCCAATTGATACACCAACTCCGACAGTTACGCCAACACCAACTCCAACCCCTGCGCCTATCTCAGCTTTTTCGCAGGTAGAAGCGGAGAATTTCAACGATCAATCTGGAATTCAGTCTGAAACATGTAATGAGGGCGGTCAGGACGTAGGATATATTGAAAACGGAGATTATGCAGTTTATAAAAATATCAATTTTGGCAATGGAGCTTCAAGTTTTCAGGCAAGAGTATCAAGCGCAAGCAGTGGAGGTAAAATTGAATTGAGACTTGATAGCATAACAGGCGCGTTGGTGGGGACATGTTCCGTATCGCCGACTGGAGACTGGCAGACATGGGCTGATGCAAAATGTGATGTAAGTGGATTAAAAGGTGTTCATGATCTTTATTTAAAATTTACCGGTGATAGCGGTTATTTATTTAATCTCAACTGGTGGAAATTCAATGTTAATACAGAAACTCCTACACCCACATCAACACCTACTTTAAAACCAACACCTGTGGTTAGCTTAGACTTAAACCATGATGGAGCTATAAATATGGCTGATGTTATACTTTTAGCTACAAAATTTGGATCGGTTAAAGGCAACGCCGGATTTGTTGAAGAATATGATCTAAACAAAGATGGAGCAATTAATATAGCAGATGTAATAATGATTGCTTCTAAATTTAATACTGTCGTCTAAAATGCTTGTTTATTTTAATAAGCATAGATATTATATAAAAAGCACTATTAATCTTACATTTGACGGAGCAAAATAACGAACGCTTTAACGTTATTTTGTGATAGGCAAATGTAAAAGATTAATTGCTTTTTATATAGTGAAAACATTTGGTTAAAAAAATGTAAATATTGATATGCAAATTTAAAAGAACTATTTTTATTAAACTGGTATAGATATCAAACTGTTATACTTCGTATTTGTTCACTTTGAAAAGCTCGTTTTGGTTGTTTAACGCAGCGTATAAAGCTTATATTAGAGTTTGATATCTATACACAAAGAAGAGGCAGTTATTGTAACTTTTTAATGAAAACATCAGAGGTATTGATTCAATCTTATATACCTTTGATGTTTTTGATGTATGTAACTCAACTTATCCACATCATTATTATTGCAGCTATATTCTCGCAAGAATGCGCTTAACAAATTTATATTTAAATGTGATTGAAGTGACAGTCCTTCGTTATAGATGCTTAATTTGGAGTGGGAAAGTTTAGTATGTAAATGGAAAGAGGCAAATAATTATTACAAAATTTACAAAGGGGGATTATTTAATGAAAAGGAAATTAGCGCTAGCACTTTCGATCATCATGATTCTGTTTTTTGATTTTGCTCCATGTTCTGCAGACAATCCAGTTATACAGACTCTTTATACCGCTGACCCATTTCCAATGGTGCATGAGGGGGTTTGTTACCTGTACACCGATCATGATGAGGACGTTACTGTTAATAACTTTTACACAATGAATGACTGGAAATGTTATACCTCAACAGACATGGTAAACTGGACCGATCGAGGAACAGTGTTGTCTTACAAGTCATTCAGCTGGGCAACCGGCGATGCATGGGCAGGCCAGGTTATCTACAGAAACAACAAATTTTATATGTATGTTCCTATGACAAGGGCTGGCGGAGCAAGGACTATTGGTGTTGCTGTTGCAGACAACCCATTAGGACCATTTAAGGACGCTCTTGGAAAACCGTTAATAACAAATAATGGCGCTTCGGATATAGATCCTACAGTATTTATTGATAGTGACGGACAAGCATATTTATACTGGGGAAACGGAACACTTTATGGTGTTAAATTGAATCAGGATATGATTTCTTATTCGGGAAGTATCTTTCAGGCGAAACCAAGTGGCTATATAGAAGGTCCATGGTTTTACAAACGCGGTAATTTGTATTACATGGTATATGCAGGCTCGGGATCAGGCGGCGAAAATATCCAATATGCTACAAGCTCCAGTCCTACTGGTCCATGGACATCTAAGGGGCAAATTATGGGTAATCAAAACAGCTTTACAAATCATTCCGGAACAGTAGATTATAAAGGAAATTCATATTTCTTTTATCATACAGGCAGTCTGCCAGGTGGCGGAAGTTACAAACGTTCTGTATGCATAGAACAATTCAAATACAATTCCGATGGAACAATACCAACTATTCCTATGACTAAGAATGGTCCAAATCCAGTGGAAAATCTTAATCCATATGTTCAAAATGAAGCTGAGACAATTTGCTGGGAATCTGGAATTGAAACGGAGAAGTGCAGTGAAGGCGGAATGGATGTATATAGTATTGAAAATGGTGATTATATAAAGGTAAAGGGAGTTGATTTCGGTAAAGGAGCAACAGATTTTCAAGCGAGAGTAGCTTCTTCAACTAGTGGCGGTAATATTGAGTTGCGTCTGGATAGCCCTACTGGTACTCTGGTTGGAACATGCGCGGTAACAGGAACAGGCGGAAGTCAGACATGGACAACTAAATCCTGCAAGGTCACAGGCGCTACAGGAATACACGATTTATACCTTAAATTCACAGGAGGAAGTGGAAGTTTGTTCAATTTTAATTGGTGGAGTTTTTCAGGAGATTCTCCAGTCGGAACTCCAACGCCAACAGTTATATCTACTCCAACTTCGACTCCAGCTCCAGTGTCAGCCTTCTCTCAGGTAGAAGCTGAGAGTTTCGATGATCAATCCGGAGTCCAATCTGAAACATGTAATGAAGGTGGTCAGAACATAGGATATATAGAGAATGGGGATTATACAGTATACAACAACATCAACTTTGGCGATGGAGCATCAAGCTTTAAAGCAAGAGTTTCAAGCGGCGGCAGTGGAGGAAATATCGAGATAAGACTTGATAGCGCTTCAGGTACATTAATAGGAACATGTTCTGTTGCTCCAACAGGAAATTGGCAGACTTGGGCAGATGTGACATGCGATATAAGTGGCGTAAAAGGTACTCATAACCTATATTTGAAATATACAGGAGGCAGCGGGTATTTGTTTAACCTTAATTGGTGGAGGTTCTATGGAAATACTTCAACATCTACCCCAACACAAAACCCTTCAAATATCTCCGATCTAAACCATGATGGAGTTATAAATATGGCAGATGTTATACTTTTGGCTACCAAGTTCAATACCGTCAAAGGGTCAGAAGGGTTTGTTGACGCGTACGATTTAAACAGAGATGGAGCTATAAATATGGCGGATGTTATAATAATAGCGACTAATTTTGGAAAGATATTTTAATATGTTTAGTAAGTAACAAATAATACTTTAGAATGCTTCTATATTAAAAGCGCTATTAATCTTACATTTGCTATCACATGCCTATCACAAAATAACGAACGCTTTAGAGTTATTTTGTGATAGGTAAATGTAAAAAATCAGTAGCTTTTAATCTATATAAAAATCATTAATCCATATGTTTCGCGATAAACACTTTATATTAACTTTCAAGATCGCGAAATCTACACCTTGATAAATAAATCGTGAAAAATATCATATTATTTCCCATGTGATGATGCTTAAACTTCATCAGCTTATGTAAGATTTTTTTCACGATTTATCTAAAGTAATAATATATACATTAATCAAAATGTGGGGGGAAAACATGATGTCTTTATCAAAAAACAAAAAATTAGTAAGTGTCATAGTTTTATGCATGATGATGTTGTTATGCTTTATGACGATGACAAGAACTGCTGATGCTGCAATGGCAAAAGGCAGTAAATGGGTCGGTAACATTATAGCTGGCAGCGTGCCTTCAAACTTTGGTACTTACTGGAATCAGGTAACACCAGAGAATGGAACCAAGTGGGGGAGTGTTGAAGGAAGCCGAGGCAATATGAGCTGGGGCAATGCTCAAACCATATACAACTATGCCAAAAGTAATGGCATACCCTTCAAGTTCCATACACTGGTATGGGGAAGTCAGTATCCAAGCTGGATAACCAGTCTTTCAGAAGCTGATCAGAAAGCAGAAGTATTGGAGTGGATTCAAGCAGCTGGTAAGAATTTTCCTAAATCTGACTTTGTAGATGTTGTAAATGAACCATTACATTCACCAGCGCCTTTCAGGAACGCAATTGGTGGTTCTGGATCCACAGGTTGGGATTGGATTGTATGGTCATTTGAACAGGCAAGAGCGGCCTTTCCAAATTCAAAACTTCTAATTAATGATTATGGAATAATAGGTGATACTAATGCAGCAAACAATTACGTTAAGATAATAAACATATTAAAGGGTAAAGGACTTATAGACGGTATTGGAATTCAATGCCATCAGTTCAATATGGATACGGTATCCGTAAGCACAATGAAGAGTGTATTGAATATATTGGGAGCTACAGGCTTGCCAATATATGTATCTGAACTTGACATGACAGGAGCAGATGATACTACTCAATTAAACAGATATAAGGAAAAGTTTCCGGTTCTATATGAAAGCCCTTATGTTAAAGGTGTGACCTTATGGGGATATCAATATAAAGCTACATGGATAGACAATACGTGGTTAATGAATTCAAGTGGCGGTGAGCGCTCTGCGCTGACATGGTTAAAGGATTATCTGGCAAATGTGTCTCTACCTTCTGATGGGACGCCAACTCCAACGCCAACTTCCACCCCAACGGCGCCAATCGTTCAAAGAAGCGCTTTTACAAAACTTGAAGCAGAAAGTTATAATAGTCTGAATTCTACGACAATTCAAACAATAACCACAACTAATGGCGGTAGCGGTATTGGTTATATAGAAAATGGAAATTATGCTGTATTTAACAAGATAGATTTTGGTAATGGAGCAACCTCTTTCAAGGCTCTTGTTGCAGATTCCGGTACTGCAAATATTGAATTGAGATTGAACAGCCCGACAGGTACTCTAATAGGAACATTACCAGTGGCATCTACAGGAGATTGGAATACATATCAGGAACAATCGTGCAATATAAATAATATTACAGGAGTAAATGACCTATATCTGGTGTTTACAGGAGCAGTAAATATCGACTGGTTTACATTTGAAGGCGGCTCAATTCCTTCAAATCCCGTCGTTACAACAAAAGGCGATATCAACAACGACGGCGTTATAAACTTGGCTGATGTTGTTTTATTAGCTAGCGCTTTTAATACTGTAAAAGGTGGTTCTGGTTATGTTGCTTCATATGATTTAAATGATGATGGAGTAATAAATATGTCTGATGTTATAATTATTGCTGGAAATTTTGGTAAGACAGTATCTGTTTCGACCAATACACCAACAAAGGCGCCAACACCTACCCAGACCAAGGCGCCAACACCAACACCTACTAGCGTATCTCCAACTTCAAACAAACCTAGTTACAGAAAAGTTGGAAATCCATATCTACCAGGATGGGAGTATATCCCGGATGGTGAACCGCGTGTTTTCGGTGACAGGTTATACATATACGGTTCACATGATAATGCAAATTCAACACAATTTTGTGATACTAAATTAAGAGTTTGGTCTGCTCCATTAGATGATCTGACAAACTGGAGAGATGAAGGAGATTCTTTCCATTCAAAAGCAGATGATGAAGGCAGAGATGATCTTCCTTATACCGATAATGCTTTATATGCGCCCGATGTAGTTGAAAAGGGTGGTAAATACTATTTGTATTACTATGTAGTGGGAGCCGCTGGAGGTGTTGCGGTAAGTGATTCACCAGCTGGTCCTTTCAAGTACTTGTCAAAATACGTTAATGGTAATAATGGATCATTTGCAGACCCGGGTGTTCTAGTTGACACTGATGGATCCGTTTATATGTATTATGGATATCAAGGTTCTTCCATGTGCCAGATGAATCCTAATGACATGTATACCATAATGCCTAATACAACCATAACAAATCTCGTTTCTACGACATCTCCATTTTACTTCTTTGAGGCATCATCAATACGTAAAGTTGGAAATACGTACTATTTCATTTATTCACCTAATAACGCAACTACCACCCTCGTTTATGCTACAAGTTCATCACCTAAAGGTCCTTTTACATACAGAGGCACAATTATTAATAGCGGTAAAAACTATCCTGGAGCCAATGATCATGGTTCAATCTGCAATATAAACGGACAGTGGTATATCTTCTATCAT
>JAUZPS010000226.1 GCA_030705945.1 Bacillota bacterium | reverse complement strand
TATTAAAAGTGGAACTTCCAGGATTCTCAAAGCTTACGTTCTGAATTGTTTTACCACTAAGTATTACTTTGTGCGTTCCACTTGCTGCGAAGTTATTTTCATATCCGATGTAGCTGTTTTTATCTTTGATTTGATTAAAGTTACCCTTAACCTCCATTGTTCCTGCAGTTAAATACCCTGAGTGGTTGTAGTACGACTGCATTGTGAAGTTTCCTTCTACCGTTACATAGTCTGCTTCATTCACCATCTTCAGGTATGCATAACAGTTAGTACTTGGGCTCTTGATAGAATAATCACCGATTACTTCCAGCTTACCTCCGTTGATATCCATGGTTCCGCCGGATTGTGTTAGATTGCCTTGCACAGTCAAATTATACCCGTTCAAATTTAATGTACCAGCACTTAAATTCAGGTTTCCATAAACTGTATCTTCATTTAAAATAATATCGGAATTAATGTTGACAGCAGGTAATTCAGTACTTGGTATCGATGTAGATGTATATGTAGATGTAGGCGTAGATGTACTGCTCTGGGTGGCAGTTTGAATTACATCTGTTGGCGTTATAACAGGTGTCGGACTATACGTAGGTACCGGTGTAGACTCCAGTGTATTTTCCCCCATACCTGTTTGTAGATTAGTTATTGTTGGCTCAGGAGTCTGGTTATAAGCTGATGTTGGAGTTGTCTCAAAGCCCGGGCTGGAATATACATCTCCACTGACTGAGTTAAACTGTGTTAAAGAATTTTGTAAATCTTCGCGACTCGGCGTTGAAAGTATTTTAGCTGTTTGTTCAGCTTGTGTCCCTCCGGCATGCGCAGAAGGAGCGCTTTCAGGTAAAATACTCTTTAACTGATCGGGATTTTGATAATTTATAATTTTACCAGAATCCTCTTTGTCCGTATAAGACGGTAGATCATAGGCAAACATATAGGATAATTGCCCGAAAAGGAGTATCAATGCCATAAAACAGGCAATGACCTTTTTGATGGATTTTTTCATAATTGTCCCCCAAGATAAATTTAAAAAATAAATTTATATATATAAAAAGCAATTAATCTTTTACATTTGCCTATCACAAAATAACGTTAAAGCGTTCGTTATTTTGCTCCGTCAAATGTAAGATTAATAGTGCTTTTTATATAACTACTATATGAAAAGCTACAAATATTAATACAGGAGGTAAATTTATGAAGTTTGGATATTTTGATCGTCAGGCTAGAGAATATGTAATTGTAAGGCCTGATACTCCAACACCATGGATAAACTATATAGGCAGTGGAAAATATGGTGGAATTGTTTCAAATACAGCAGGTGGGTACAGCTTCCACAAAGACCCTCAGAATAGAAGGGTTTTAAGGTATAGATATAATAATATACCAATGGACAGACCAGGAAGATATATATATGTCAGGGATACAGCAACTGGCGAATATTGGAACCCTGGCTTCCAGCCAACACAGACTAAGCTTGACTCGTATTGTTGTAGACACGGTATGGGTTATACTAATATTGAAGGCGAATATAAAGGCATAACCGCAGATGTTACTTATTTTGTTCCTGATGACAGGGATTTTGAAGTCTGGATAGTAAAGGTAAAAAACAGACTTAACATAACTAAAAAAATGCAAATATATACTTACGCTGAATTCTGTTTTTGGGATGCAATCGCAGATCAGCAGAATGTTGACTGGGTACAGCAGATAAATCAGGGACGTTTTAATGACGGCATAATTACATGGCATCCTCATCATGTTTCAAAGAGCGCTGCATTTATTGCAACTGGAGAAAAAGTATCCAGTTTCGATACAAATCTTGAATCCTTTATTGGAAAATATCGCTCAGAAGCAAATCCAATCGCTGTTGAACAGGGAGCATGTTCAAATTCCATATCATTAAGACAAAATGGCGTAGGAGCTTTCTGTATTGATTTAGAGCTACAAAAGGGTGAAGAAAAGGAAATCGTTTTTGTTTTAGGCTATGCGGAGGATAAAACGAACCTTAAAAATGATATTAAAGAATACCTTGACCCTAAAGGCGCTAGAGCCGCATTACAAAGACTCAACAAATACTGGGAAGAATACACTTCCAAATTAAGTGTTGAAACTCCTGACGAAGAGATGAATCTTTTCTTAAATACATGGAACCAATATCAATGTAAAACCACATTTAACTGGTCCAGGTTTGTATCATTGTATCAGTTAGGTCTTGCAAGAGGTATGGGTATAAGAGACAGCGCCCAGGATACGCTCGGTGTAATGCATACTATACCGGAAGAAGCAAAGGGACTTATAATTAAACTTTTAAAATGCCAGTATACTGACGGAAGAGCTTATCATCTTTTCTTCCCACTCACAGGTGAAGGCGGTAGCGGTGACGCGCCGGTTAAAAAGTTTGATTGGTATTCAGACGACCACTTGTGGTTAATCCTTGCGGTTAACGCATACCTGAAGGAAACAGGAGATTTTAATTTCTTACAGGAAAAAGTTCTTTATAATGACAAAACCACCGAAGCAACAGTTTTGGAGCATTTAAATAGAGCTCTTGATTTTACAGCTAACAACCTTGGACCTCACAAAATCGCGCTTGCGGGCAGAGCTGACTGGAATGATACATTAAACCTTGATACAGGCAAGGGAGTAGCGGAGAGCGTATTTACCTCAATGCTTTACTGCAGAGCTGCTTTGGAAATGATTGAAATAGCGGATTTCCTTGGCAACAAAGAAGATGCTAAAAAGTATCAGAAGATGTTTGAAACTATGAAAAATGCCATAAATGAAACCTGCTGGGATGGAGAATGGTACAAGAGAGCGTTTGATGACGACAGTAAACCACTTGGATCAAAAGAAAACAATTTTGGTAAAATATTCATAAACTCACAGTCATGGGCTGTTTTAGGCGGAGTAGCAGATGGCGAATACGCCAGAAAGTGCCTTGATTCGGTCGAGAAATATCTTAACTCTAAATATGGTATTGTTGCAATGTACCCTTCATACGTTGAATTTGACGAAACAAAGGGCGGAGTTACAACATATCCTCCAGGAGCAAAAGAAAATGGCGGAATATTCCTTCACACCAACCCATGGGTTATGATTTCTGAGATTATGGTTGGTAATGGCAATAAAGCATACCAGTACTACAAGCAGATTATGCCTGCAACTCGAAATAATGACGCAGACCATTTCGAGGTTGAGCCATATGTATACCCACAGAATATATTAGGTAAAGAACACCCTCAATTCGGAATAGGAAGAAACTCATGGCTTTCAGGAACCGCAGCATGGAATCTCGTAGCGGCAAGCCAGTTTATTCTAGGTGTGAGAGCTGGATTTGACAATTTGATTGTAGATCCTTGTATACCTAATACATGGGAAACCTTCAAAGTTAAAAGAATTTTCAGAGGCGCGACTTATATTGTAGAAGTTAAGAATCCCGATAAAGTTAATAAAGGTGTAAAGAAGATAATAGTCGACGGCTCTGAAGTTGATAAAATTCCAGTTTTCCCAAAAGGGACAACACATAATGTTCAAGTAATAATGGGGTAAAAAAAATGAGTAATGATTGGATACAAGAAAGCCTCAGTAAAATGAGTCTTGAGGAAAAGGTCGGCCAGCTTTTAATGGTTTTTTTCCCAAACCTCAGGAATCCTGAATATCATGAAAGAATAATAGGGGAAGTCCTTAAATATAATCTGGGAGGAGTGTTTCACTCTTCCCTTTCTAAAGAACAACTAGTAAGTTTTACCAATAGTGTTCAAGAGGTGTCGAAGATACCCGTCATGATTTCCGGAGACTATGAATGCGGTCCAGGTTGGGTTGTTGATGGCGGATTAAGAATACCACGACCCATGACAAGAGGTTATAAAGGTGATAAAGAGCTTGAATATAATATAGGCAAATTAATTGCAAAGCAAGGAAGAGCTATTGGTTCAACAGTTACTTTCAGCCCTGTGATCGATTTAAATAAGGATAAGTTGAATCCTGATGTTAACATCAGAGCATATGGCGAGGATGTTGATACTGTTTGTAAGTTGGCTGTTCCTTATGTAAAAGGTATCCAGGAAAACGGAATGCTTGCCTGCGTTAAACATTTCCCCGGCAATGGAGCAACAGATATGGATCAGCATATTTGTACAGCTATAATAAAGTGCTCTAAGGAAGAAATGTGGGAAAACTACCTTGAAGCTTACAGACGCGTTTTTGAAGAAGCTGATCCTGCTTTTGTTATGGTTGCGCATTTAGAAGTGCCTTCACTGGCTACTGAAATTAATCCTAAGACAGGCAGAATTGTTCCTGCTTCAGTTTCGAAGGAAATTGTAACTGATATACTAAAAAAGGAGCTGGGCTTTAAAGGTGTTGTTATCACAGACGCATTAAATATGGGTGGTATAACAACCCATTATTCAAGGCAGGAAGTTGCTGTCAAATCAATCCTAGCCGGTGTAGACATGCTTCTTGTATTCAATGATAGCGATCTTCATCTGGAATACAATGCAATATTGGAAGCTGCTAAATCCGGTGAAATACCAATTGAAAGAATTGATGACGCTGTTTCGAATGTACTTGCTGCAAAAGTAAAATTGGGACTTAATAAAGACCGTGGATTTCCGAATGATAAGGAACTCATAGACAGTCTTTTTACACCAGGAAAATATGATAATATCAGCATCGACGCAATTCAGAACGGTATAACTGTTCTTAGAAACAGAGATAATATTCTGCCTATAGGCAATATTAAAGGCAAAAAAGTTATTGTTTTATCTACCTTCAATCCAGACGAAGAGACCTTGACTATTCAGGGGCAGGAGCTTGTAGTTATGAGAGATAAGACTCCCGAACTGTTAAAAGAACGGGGAGCTTTAGTTGAGTCGTTTATTATACCTCTTCATATGAAGATAAGTGATATATATGGTATAATTGGTAAAGCAAGAGAGGCAGATTATGTTTTCTTTAATTTCTTTATTGCTCCTACTTGGGGTATAGGAACACTTATACCAAACAAAAGTTCTTTAAGGTTTTTTATGTTCGGTTTGTTAAACATTGAGACTCCGGTGATAATAACAGCATTTGGGGACCCATATGTGATGAACTATTGCCCGAACGCTAAGGTTTATATGTGCGCCTACGATGAGACTCCACCCGCTCAGGTTGCGGCAGTCAAAGCCTGGCTCGGTGAAGCAAAAGTCACCGGCAGGTCGCCTGTAACTCTTAAAGGGATATTTAATGCTGGAGATGGGATTGATTTATAAAAAGTTGCCAAATGATTTTTTTTTAGGAAAGTTGAAAAAATAACTTCCGATAAAATCTTCGCTTACGTGTTCCACTTAACTCGTGAACACCCGCTCAGAATCGGAAGTAATTTTTCAATCATTCCTTAGTTAATCATTTGGCAATTTAATTGTGAAAAGCTTTTCTTTGTAAATATTTATAAATTATAAATAAGTAAACATTATCTGGAAATTACAGCTACTACTGATTTTTGAAATAAAATCAGATCTCCCGGTGGTTCTGGCTGTGGAACGAACCCAACCAATACCCCTGGATTTATAAATTTTAGTCGATCTCCTGGAGGCTCTGGTTGAGGGTTAAGAGCAAAAGCGCTTATAACATTACTAAAAACCATTAAAATTGATACAACTGCTAACAATAAAAATTTCTTTTTCATATATATCATCTCCAATTCTTTTTGATAACGAAATAAATGAATTTTTCGCTATCATGTTTTATAAAATAGTTAACTATTTGAATATATTCTATAATAAATTATTATTTGAAGCTGATTATTTTGATGAGTTGCAGATATATTTAGATGAAATGTATAAATTTATCTATGAACTGTAATAAAGAACTGTAATAAAAAAATTTAAATTTTGCGACATAAAAGCTAAATTAATATTGTTAATTATATTATGCAAGACTAATTCCCTAAGTTATAATTTTTGAGGCTTGATGAAAGCCTTCTTTTTTTGCCTAAAAAGTCCTTTTTTGGCTGTTCAGCTCATTTGCAAATATATATAAAATACAGGTAAATAATCCCGATACATAAATAATAGAAAAATTTATTGATTAAATAAAACATTTAATTTACTATTATAATATTGGTTGCTGTTAAATCATATCTAATTATGGTATATTGATATTCGAGGGATAAGTTTTTGGGGGAATGTAATTTAAACTTTAAATATATTAAGATCATTAATCTTACATTTAGCAGAGCAAAATCACGAAAGTTTTTTACGGTATTTTGCGATAGATAAATGTAAAAGGTTGATTGATTTTAATTTAGACAATTCTTTAGGAGGAATTATTAGAATGATTACAATAACATTGAAGGATGGAAGTTCTAAGGAGTATAACGAAGGAATTTCTATAAAGGAAGTTGCGGAAAACATTAGCGCCGGTCTTGCAAGGGTTGCCTTAGTAGGTGAGGTTGATGGCGTAGTTAAGGATTTAAGTTTCAAATTAGAGAAGGATTGCAAGTTGAATCTTCTCACTTTTGATAGTGATGGCGGAAAGCTAGCGTACAGACACACTACTTCACATATAATGGCTCAGGCAGTAAAAAGGCTTTATCCGGAGGTTAAGCTTGGAATAGGCCCTTCTATAGAGAATGGCTTTTATTATGATTTTGAAAGTGATAAAACTTTTGCGCCTGAGGATATTCAAAAGATAGAAAAGGAAATGGAAAAAATAATAAAAGAGGATTTACCCTTAGTAAGATATACTCTTCCTAGGGAAGAAGCTGTTAAGTTCATGGAGGAAAGGAACGAACCATACAAGGTGGAACTGATTCGCGACTTGCCTGCAGACGCTGAGATTTCTTTCTACAAACAAGGAGAATTTGTTGATCTTTGCGCTGGTCCTCATTTACCTTCAACTGGAAAAATAAAGGCTATCAAGCTTACTCAGACTGCCGGCGCTTATTGGCGGGGAAGTGAAAAGAACAATATGCTTCAGAGAATATATGGAACTTCCTTCCCGAAAAAGAGTGAGTTGGATGAATATATAACTAGGGTTGAGGAAGCAAAGAAAAGAGACCATAATAAACTCGGACGTGAACTTGAACTTTTCACAACAGTTGATTATATTGGACAAGGGTTGCCAATACTGATGCCTAAAGGAGCAAAAGTTGTTCAAATATTACAGCGTTTTGTTGAAGACGAAGAAGAACGCCGTGGTTATTTGCTTACCAAGACACCTTTTATAGCGAAAAGCGATTTGTATAAAATATCTGGACATTGGGACCATTACCGTGAAGGAATGTTTGTTATGGGAGATGAAAAAGAAGAAAATGGGGAAGTGTTTGCGCTAAGACCTATGACATGTCCTTTTCAGTTTCAGGTATACCTTGCGAGACTCAGAAGTTATAGAGAATTGCCCATGAGGTTTAATGAAACCTCAACGTTGTTTAGGAATGAATCATCCGGTGAAATGCATGGATTAATACGCCTAAGACAGTTTACGATTTCAGAAGGACATCTTGCATGTACTCCTGATCAATTGGAGCAGGAATTTGCCGGCTGCGTTGATCTTGCAAACTTCATGCTCAAGACTGTCGGTTTGGATGATGATGTTT
>JAUZPS010000225.1 GCA_030705945.1 Bacillota bacterium | reverse complement strand
TAGGAGAAATATCCCTAATTGCGCAAAAATTGATATAGTCATTCGAATTCTCCTTATAAAAGATAATACTTTTACAGAAACAGCAATCATATGAAATATATATGCTATTTTACCAAGAATAACTACTATAATCAATATTTTATGCCAAATTAGGCTGTATCCACACCCTATTTTAACCATTCTGGGCAAATTGAACCATGTTGTTTTTGGCAATACTTATGATATTCCCACTCCAGTGCATTAAAAAAACACTGGAAGACAACATTTTTATCCTGCATTTTTGATTTCAATTGTTTCTTATGTTCAAAAGTTATGCGTATGAAAATGAGTATGCTCATTGCCTTCATGCCTATGATAATATTCATCTACAAGGTTGACTTCCTTCAGCAGCTTGATATCCTCCAACAGCTTTACTGTAGGTCGATCTGCGACAATTGAATGCTCCTCACTAAATAAAATTGCCCTGCCCGAAATTTCCTGCGCCAATTCAAGATTATGCGTTGAGGTAATCAATGTTTTACCAGCTTTATTTAAGCTTACAAGAAATTCAGCCAGCCATCTTTGAGTCCTCGGATCAAGTCCGTTCATTGGTTCATCAAGGATAAGAACTTCGGGATTCAATGATAAAACACAAGCGAGCGCAACCTTTCTTTTCTCGCCTCCGCTCAGATGATATGGCGGTCTGTGTTTAAAACTCTGTATATTTAATAAACTAAGGCAATCATTGACTCTTTTTTCTACTTCACCTTCATTCATACCCATCTGTCTTGGACCGAATGCAATCTCATCGAAAACGTCAGCGCAGAACAGCTGGGTGTCTGAATTCTGAAACACAAAGCCTATTCTTTGGTGAAAAAGCTTTGAAAATTTTGAATCCTGAAGCTTTTTATGTGTTATTTCCTCATTATCGAATTTGTAAACTCCGGTATCAGGAGATATTATGCCGTTCAGCAATTTCAGCAAGGTTGATTTGCCGCTCCCATTGGGTCCCATCAACGCTATGGCTTCTCCTCTTGAAATATTCAAATTTATATTATTAAGAGCGTTTACTCCCGAGTATGAATAAGTCACTTCTTTAATTTCAATCATTTTAAAACCTTCCCAAATATATAAATGTAAGTATTATACAGATATTAATCATGATATAGAAAAAATCCGCAAATGTAAATTTGAATTTATTATAAATATGATATTCTCCTGTAAACCCTCTGCATTCCATAGCAGAATACATATCTTCCGCCATTTCCTTAGATTTAATAAACATGGTTCCTGCAATGCCTGAAAGCGAGGTATACTTACTTTTATTCCTGCCAACTGACCTGAGTTTAAGCGAATAGAGCATATTCAAAGCAAATTCTCCAAGCATAACAATATATTTAATTGTAATATCCAAAACGAAAATGAAAATATCCGGGACAAAAAATCTTTTTAACGCGCTTGTTATAGAATTCCATCTCGTCGAATGTGATAGTATGTTGACCGCTGTAACAGAAGCAAACACTTTAGCTGTTATCATTATACTACTGTGCTTATTGCCCCAGAAAGCTGCAGGTAGAAGGATAAGAAATGTAAAAATCGCCATCACAAAACTAACTCTAAAAATTTTGATAATCTCTTCTCCTTGCATTAAACTTAAAATTACAAGCAAGTACACATATATAACAACTACAAAAGTAAAGCTCCTTGATAGCGAGAGCAATATAACAAGCATCAATGTAAACGTAACCTTTAAAGCTGCATTTACATGAAATTTATCCTCTTTATACCCGCTTTGGGTCCTTATCCTTGAAAGTAGACTCAATAAAGACAGGATACTTTTATTCGCAAATGTATCCTTGTCTGACTGAGGAATATAATTCTCATCTTTTAATAACCATTCGGGCATGCATTCATTACTCCCAACTATTGGCCGGGAAGGTTTCCGGCATTGTTTTTCTTCAAACTACCTAAAACTTTAAACAATATTATCATAATTGCAACCCCTGCCACTGCAGATAATATATACCCCGCTATATCCGGCAGGCCTTTAACTGCATAATCCGCCATAATCGTTTCAAAGCTGAAGCCATTTTTCATTCCTTCAGGTACAAATCCCAGCGCATTACCGCCGGATAATACATCTTTAATTTCATCAGCTCCCCATTCTCCCCAAGCTGCGCCCGTTGCGAGAAGTCCGAGAGGCGTCAAACAGATTAGGGCCGCGATCAATCCATAAATTGCATTTGCTTTTTGTTTTGCTCCCTCATAAATTGTTCCTGGTGAAACCCTTTTAATATATGCAAAAATCGCAACTGTAAATATTGCCTCAACAACACCTGCAACAATAAGATGCGGTATGGTAATTGCCGGTATGGATACTGAAAGCGGATATGGGCTATAAAGCGGTTGACCTGCAGCATTCTTAAAAAGCAGAGGTTGGATGCCGAATTCTATGGCTGCCGCCAATGCGGCAATATTAATTCCAAAATATGAACCTATCGCTATTGCCGCATACTCGCCTTTTTCTGATTTGACCCTGTCTTTAATAAACTTATAGATAAAGTATCCCAAGAAAGGTAAAATAAACGCCATGTTAAAGCAGTTTGCGCCAAACGCCAGTATGCCGCCGTCTCCAAATAGAAGAGCTTGTATCAATAATGCTACCGTAACAGAAATACATGCCGAATAAGGTCCTAAAAGTATTGCGAGTAAAGTTCCTCCTACTGCATGACCTGTTGTTCCTCCAGGGAGAGGCACATTGAACATCATCAATAAAAATGAGAAAGCAGCGCCTATTCCAAGCAACGGCATTTTAACCTTTGTTACTTCATCTTTAACTTTTTTTACTGCAATTGACCACACAGGAATCATCGCAGCGCACATAACAGCACAGGTTGACGGGCTTAAATAATTGTCCGGAATATGCATTTCTTTAAAACACCTCCTCGAAAAGAAATAAAACCCAAAAAAGAGCTATTCTTGTAGCATCTTTTTTGGGTTCGTCCCAAAGTCTATAAATAAAACTTTTTATGTATCGTCAAAGCCTTCGTGGCTTTAAATTTCGTAGATTAATATAACACATTTTTTATATTTAGTCAATTGACTTTTCAAGCACTATCCTGTGCTCGACTAGGGCCATTTCCTTGATTCTTGCCCTAATATATTTTCTTTGGCTAAATATGTTTTCCAGACACAGCTCATTGCCTTCAGGAATGATTTTGTCGACAGATTCAAGAAACAGCTTTGGATTTCCTTCCTCGTCAAGAAGATATACATTTGCTTCGCACATATTCATTTCCTCCCTATACTCTCTTTAACGCTTTGAACCGCCTTATCTATTAAATGCGGCATAGGTTCACTCTTGTCAACACCCACTACTTCGATATTGCACCGGTTTAATGGAAGAAGCACTTTTTTAGCAGGACTCTCTGCAATTGCTTTTGCCATCATAGGCGTCAATTCTCCCAGCATTGAATTTGCTGCAATTATTCCTATGGCTCCGATGATTATATCGACCTTACTTGAATTATAAACTATCGCATTTTCGCCTGTAGCTCCCTCGTTTGCTCCAGCCTTTAACATAAAAGATGTCGCAAGGGAGTTTGTGCCTAATGCAACAATTTCGACATTTTCAGGCAGTTCCTTTCTTAATTTTTCAACAATCGATTTACCGATGCCTCCACCCTGACCATCTATAACTGCAACTCTCATGTTATTCCCCCACAACATTTTTGCTTCTATCATCAACCATTATATCAAAAATCTCATAATAAAATCATCTATATAAAAAGCAATTAATCTTTTACATTTGCCTATTTTACTTCATGCTTTCTCTCCACATTTTTAATTCCCTTCGAGCCTCAGCTATAGTTATAGCCTTATCCTTGAATTCAAAGTCATCCTTATTCTCCAATATCTCCATCAAGTGAGCAATGCGGGGGAGGCGCAAGTGAATTTTCCTTAGAAGCTCCGGCTTAGAAAATACTTCTTTTGGGCTGCCATCCATTATGACCCTGCCTTGATCCATAACGTATGCATAGTCGCAATAAAGCGGAACAATATCAATATCATGGGTTGAAAAGACAATTGTCAGCCCCAGCTCCTTCTGAACATCTTTGAGCAGCTCCATTATTTCACTGACTCCCATAGGATCAAGCCCGGCTGTAGGCTCATCAAGCACCAGCACTTCCGGCTCCATAACCAATACTCCGGCCAGCGCCGCTCGTTTCTTCTGACCGTGACTTAAGCAGTGGGTGGGCTTGTTTTTCAAATGTTCTATCCCTGTTCTTTTCATAGCCAGATCAACCCGTCTTTGAACTTCCTCTACCGGCAGCTTTAAGTTTATAGCCCCAAATGAAATGTCCTGATAGACGCTTGCAGAAAACAACTGATTATCAGGGTCCTGAAATACAATTCCTACACTCCTTCGAAGCTCTTTCAAAGCGCTCCTTGAATATGCTACCGACCTTCCCTTAAATAAAACCTCACCTGAAGAAGGTTTGTGGATTCCGTTAAAATTCAGGAACAGAGTAGACTTTCCAGCTCCGTTGCCGCCTAATACAGCAGTTGTTTTTCCTTTTCTGATGCCAATATTCACATCAATCAGCGCATTAGTCCCATCTGTATATTCATAATGAAGTTTTCTTGTTTCAATTATATTTACATCCATCACATCAGCCCTCCGGTAAAATGCCTTATAATCAGCGTCATTGCAATTAAAATCAGATTCACAGTTATCGGCGAGGTATACTGGATCCATCCTTTTTTATATGATTCATGCAGCGCATTAAGCTCTCCATCGTATCCCCTCGCTTCAAGGGATGTGTACAACTCATCCGATCTTTTATACGCCCGGATAAAAAGTGTAGATGCTAATGCCGCTAAAGAGCGGTAGCCTGATGAAATACCCGAATACCCCATACGGGACTTTTGAGCAGTAAGCATCATCTCTACAGTCTCAAGCAGCACAAATATAAAGCGATATATAAGACTCATCAGTTCTATGAATAGCTTTGGTACTCTAAGCCTGCCAAGCGCCTGCAATATATCCACCATAGGCGTGTTGAGCGATAAATAATATAGGCAAGAAACGGCGCCCAAAGCTTTGAAAAACAGATGAGCTGCGTTTTGAATTCCTGACTGCGTTACTCCCGCGTTGATATCAAAGACTGATATGTAAAACAGGAAAATATCTTTCTTATCTGAAACATTAATTCCTACCGTTAATACCCCTATAGCCAAAAATGACATAGGAATTATCATCAGCTTCATAAAAATGGCACAGGGTATACCGCCTTTGCAGACAGTATGCCACCCCATAATCAGAAGCGCTATTATAGATATAATAATGGAGTTAGCCCAAAGGCACACTCCAAGTGTCATCATACAAAAAACAAGCTTGTATATTGGGTCCTGATGCTTTAATTTTGATATGTATGCATATTTATCAATGTATATCATTATTAGCCGCTTCTTTCCCCTTTTTTCTTCCCATCATATAGCCCAGTCCAAAGAATACAATTCCAGACCCGATGGCTGCCTGGAGCGCAAAAAGCAAGCTTTCAACTTCGCCGCTTTTCGGTTTAAACAAAGGAGAAAACCATGGTTTATAATCTGCATTTATCTCATTTATAGCCTTCTGCGCTTTATCATCAGAGCCGCCAAATTTCCCGTCTTTAACCAATAAAAGCGGCAACGCCGCAAGGGCAATGACAATTGCAACCAGCGCAAGAGTTTTAATTATACTTTTTTTTACTTTGTTCTTTTTGACAGCTGTCATAATTAAACCTCCTTTGAAAACATTTTCAGGTCTTTCAATTCGTCTTTGCCATATGCCTTAATCGCATTAAAGATAAGTACAGTCAGGATGCCTTCACTGACAGCCAGAGGTATTTGCGTAATGGCAAAAATGCTCATAAACTTCACCATGGATGCCATAAAACCACCCGTTTCTGCAGGGAACGCAAGCGCCAGTTGTATTGATGTCGCAGTGTATGTCAATATATCCCCCAACGCCGCCGCAAGAAAGACCGCAAGCCACTGGGGTCCATTAGCTCTTTTGACTATTTTATATGTGACAAATGAGACCAACGGCCCTACAACTGCCATGGAAAAAGTGTTTGCGCCTAAGGTTGTGAGACCTCCATGAGCAAGTAAAATCGCTTGGAATAGTAAAACGATCAACCCCAGAACACTCATAGCCGTTGGCCCAAATAAAATAGCGCCTAGCCCGACACCGGTGGGATGAGAGCAGCTTCCTGTTACTGATGGTATCTTAAGCGCCGAAAGCACAAAGGCAAAAGCCCCGGCCATTGCCAGAAGCATCTTTGTTTTTGGGTGTTCCTTAACAGTTTTTTGTATGGATAAAAAGCCTACCAAAACAAAAGGTATTGTGAAAACTCCCCATGCTATACACCATTTAGCTGGAAGAAAGCCCTCCATAATATGCATAGCAAAGGTTGTTTGAGGCAATAACGCAAACATAAAAAACAAGCCTAGCATCCAGATTTTCTTTTTTGACACAAATAATCATCCTTTCCGGATATAATAAATAAACCTCTCAACATTTATTTGTCAAGAGGTCATGTATACCCGAAGAAATACTGCGCATGCATACACAACACCCCCTATCGCTCGTAGAGTACATGGTGTTAAAAATACAGGCAGGTCTTCTGGCTCAAGCATCTTCATTCTCCAAACCTTCCCAGTTTCCCAGTGGCATATATGGAGGACTCCACTTTTACAGCGGCGTGACCGCGCGGGCTTCTACCCGACTTTCCTTTTCACTGATTCATGCTATTTTAATGAAGCGCAATCAGCACCTGATTTTATATTATATTACCAATTCTCTTTTATATTATATCAATAATCAGGATTTATCAATGAATTAATTCATGTTTTATACATTATTTTTGTCCGGCTGCGCGCCTTGTAGTAATTTCTCCATTAACATCCCAGAGATCTTCCCATCCCATTGAACCATCCCACAGAAACACCTGACCCTTAATAAGGCGACAGTTTTTATCAACACTTGCAAGTTCCTTCATTTCTTCTTCTGTCAGTGGGTCCTCCACTGCGTGCCTGATATTACTTGCATATTCATTTCTGTATATGGAGAATGGAATAGGGGTCTGTCCTCTTTGTACAGCCCATTTGATGCAAATTACCGCAGGATGGACATCATGCGCTTTGGCAATTTTAACCACTACAGGATCCTGTATGTCCACTACATCATCGGGCATCTTGTCACGATCCGGACGCGTAGGTGACCCGATAGGGCAAAAACCGATAGGTTGTATGCCCCAATCGAGACAGAATTTGAATAATTCAGGTTGTTGGAAGCACGGATGCAGTTCCATCTCGTTTGCGGCAGGCAAAATTCCGCAATCCTTCAGTAAACGCTTCAACTTGGGAACAGTCATGTTTGAAGTACCGATGTTCCTTACAAGTCCGGCTTTAACCAACCTTTCCATCTGATACCATGTCTCCAAGTATTCTTCATGTATATATGGCCGCGCATCCTTGTTGTGATAATCAGGCGGCGCGCCCTTCGGATGAAAATTAGGGAAGGGCCAGTGCGCAAAATAAAGGTCAATGTA
>JAUZPS010000224.1 GCA_030705945.1 Bacillota bacterium | reverse complement strand
AGATTGAGTATATTTCTTTTATATCTGCATATAATATAAAGTAAATACAATAACGTAGTATAAAAAAAACTTAGCAACTGGTCGTTTCAAAAACTTGATATAATGGGTTTCCGTCGTATAAACTTGAACAAGGAATTTTTTGAAACGACCTATGTATAGGCAAGTTATTATGCATTTTAAGTCATTTTAATAAAAAAATTAAAATTAATAAAAAAAGGTTGACAGTAAAGACCTAATGTATTATACTATAAAAGTCGCTGATGAACAGAGCGATAATACTTGCCGGAGTGGCGGAACTGGCAGACGCACAGGACTTAAAATCCTGCGGACTAATCCTCCGTACCGGTTCGATTCCGGTCTCCGGCACCAGTATTTTATATATCGCGGGGTGGAGCAGTACGGTAGCTCGTCGGGCTCATAACCCGAAGGTCATCGGTTCAAATCCGGTCCCCGCAACCAAAACTAAAGCATAGAGCCGCAAGAGATTGCGGCTTTTGTTTTGTTCAGATTTTGTGTAACATAAAAATGATCGCATATTTAATATTTACAATTTATTCACATAATCTTAAAATTTAAATAATAAAATCTAGCATAAGTTAAGAAGTTAGCTTAACCTACATAGATAAAAAATAGCAATGCTATATGAGGACATTGTTCTCTCCCTGAGGAGCTAGTAATAGCTCTTTTTTGTTTACGCTTCAAGACATTTATCATAATGTGAAAATTTCTGGGAGATTACTTTTTTAAAAGAAATTGACAAGTAACAGGCAAGCTTTGTATAATATGAAATCATTAGAGAAACTTAAATATATTAGTATTTGGTTAACGGA
Organism: Bacillota bacterium; assembly: GCA_030705945.1. Classification (GTDB taxonomy): domain Bacteria; phylum Bacillota; class Clostridia; order Acetivibrionales; family DSM-2933; genus Pseudobacteroides. The sequence goes on along the minus strand of JAUZPS010000224.1, from coordinate 6,750 downwards.
ACTAGGAGGCTTCAATAATGCCACTGCTAGAGTTTAATAATGTATTCTTTGAAAATGATAACATTAAAATATTAGAAGATATTTCTGTTGGCATAAAACAAGGAGATTTTGTATCAATAATTGGGCCTTCGGGAAGCGGAAAAAGTACTTTTCTTAAACTTTGCAGTCATTTAATAAGCCCCACGAGAGGATATATAACATACAAAGGTAAAGATGTTTCAGAATACAATCCAACTGATCTGAGAAAAAGTATTTCGTACTGCTTTCAGATACCCTATCTTTTTGGCGATACAGTGATGGATAATATAAACTTTCCATATTCAATAAGGAATATTAGTTTTGATAAAGAACATGTTTATGAGTTATTTTCTATGTTTAAAATGGACAAAGACTACCTGAATAAAGAAGTGAAGAATCTATCCGGCGGTGAAAGACAACGGATTGCTCTTATAAGGACTTTGCTTTTCAGACCTGAAATACTGCTTTTGGATGAAATTACCTCAGCGCTTGATATGGTTAACGCGCAAATAGTTGAAGGAATAATAGCTTCATTAAATAATGAAGGGATGACCATTTTATTTATAACACATAATTTTGAGCAAAGCAGAAAATTTGCGAACAAGCTTCTGACATTGGAAGCTGGCGCTATAAAATCACTGGAGGTATTGAGATGAATAGTTCGACTACAATTAGTATTACATCGTTAATGATTTCTTCTTCTCTCGTAGTTATTGCGCTCGTTTTTTCTTATTGGAAAAAACTCAGGCTTGAGAAGGAAATTGTAATAAGTGTAATAAGAGCAATTGTTCAACTCATTATCGTTGGTTATATTTTGGAATTTGTTTTTGGAAGCAAAAGTCCTGTTTTTATAACGTTATTACTTCTTTTTATGATATTCAACGCTTCATATAACGCTTCTAAAAGAGGCAAAAATATAAGAAAAGGACTCTTAATATCTTTTGTTTCCATTACGTCAGGAACTGCGACGACTTTAGGAATTCTTATTATCTCAAAGACTATCAGATACGAGACAAATCAGATAATTCCTGTAAGCGGTATGATTATAAGCAACTCAATGGTCGCTTTGGGTCTATGTTACAGGAATATTATATCCAGTTTTAGGGATAAACGAGATGAGGTAGAAACAAAACTGTCATTAGGAGCAGATATCTTACCCGCATCTATGGAAATTATAAGGGACTCTATCAAAACAGGCATGCTTCCGACAATTGACTCAGCTAAAACACTTGGTATCGTATCCCTCCCGGGAATGATGACAGGGTTGATTCTAGCGGGTACATCTCCATTAGCTGCAATAAAGTATCAGATAATGGTTACGTTTATGCTTCTCTCAACGACCTCCATATCATCTTTTATTGCGTGCTATCTTTCGTATAAAAGCTTTTTCAATAATAGAAAACAGCTTATTTACTCAAAATAAAATGATTAGCCCTACCTCAATATCTTTTGTAAAGGTTTATATTAATTCGCTTTGAAAAGCTATTTTTTGGCTGTTCAGCGCAACTAATAGAACTAATTTTACATTAGGTTATCTTATATTCAGTATTTTATTTATTATATATTGACAATTGCAGGTACTATGCAATATAATGATAATAACAAAATGATAATATCAAAAAATTATTGGGGGTGTTTTTATGCAGGATAATGAAAGATTTAATATAATTATCGGAGATATAACAAAACAAAATGTTGATGCTATTGTTAATGCCGCAAACAGTTCTTTGCTGGGCGGCGGTGGTGTGGATGGAGCAATCCATAGAGCCGCCGGACCTGAATTACTTGTAGAATGCAGACGGTTAAATGGCTGCAAAACTGGCGGGGCAAAGATAACAGGCGGATATAAATTGCCTGCCAAATTTGTGATTCACACAGTAGGACCTGTATGGCGGGGTGGAAGTAAACAGGAAGATGAACTTCTATCTGCGTGTTATAAGAACTCACTAGAATTAGGGGTTAGAAATGGAGCGCAAACAATAGCGTTTCCATCAATAAGCACTGGAGCGTATAGATTTCCTGTAGATAGAGCCGCTAAAATAGCGATTGATGAAATTAAAAAGTTTCTGGGCAAGGATAATAGTTTGCATAAAGTAATAATGGTATGTTTTGATGAAGCAACATATCAAGTATATAAGAAATTAAACGATGCTTAAGTAATGTATCGCGGGTTTTGAAGAAATCAAAATATAATTTTGAAACTTTTACAACGGTATATTACGGATAAGAACCTGAAGGGGGATGATCCGGATGAAAATTAAGGGGTGGAATTTATTTGAGGTTTTATGGCTTACCTCATTTACGGTCATAATGTTGATTCTGTCAATATTATGGAAAAGCAGCTTTTGGGGGATTTCAGTCTACATAACGGGAGTTTTATGTGTGGTCCTGGCTGCTAAAGGGAACATATGGAATTATGTGTTTGGCATATACAATTCCATTGGATACGCCTTAATAAGCTACCATGATAAATTATATGGGGAAGTAATGTTAAATCTTCTGTTTTTTGTTCCAACAGGCATAATTGGCTGGTTTATGTGGAGAAATAGAATTGAGGAAAATACAGTAATTATGAGGAAAATGAAATGGCAAAAAGCTGCTGGAATGATTATTATATGCTTAATTGCTACAATTATATATGGCTTGTGGCTATCTACTCTTAAGGGACAGAATACTCCATACTTAGACGCTTTTAATGTTGTTTTTTCTATTGTTGCAACGCTGGCCATGATGCTTAGATATCGGGAACAATGGGTTTTATATATCATAATTAATATCGCTGAAACAATTATGTGGATAATCAGGCTGGTAAATGGAAGCGGCGACGCGCTTACTATGACGGTTATGTGGATCGCTTATCTTGTTAACAGTATATACGGGCTTTATGTTTGGAATAAGGGTTCTAATGATGCATATCGGGACCTACAAAGCGAACTAAATTAAAAGCGCTATTAATATGATGTAAAATCTTTTTCGCAACTTATCTATTTAATTAAATCCAGAAAGGTGGATAAAAATGAAAAAGACGGGATTGGTACTTGGAAAATTTGCCCCTTTACATAAAGGACATCAGTTCATGATTGAAACTGCGTTAAAGGAAATGGACGAACTGATAGTTCTAATTTATGATACAGATGTGATAAATATACCTTTGCAGATAAGAAGCAGATGGATCAGGAATTTGTATCCTGACGCAAGGGTTCTAGAGGCTTGGGATGGCCCCCAGGAAGTAGGAGATACACCGGAAATAAAAAAACTTAATGAGGATTACATTTTACAGAGGCTTGAGGGGATAAAAATAACACACTTTTATTCTAACGAGTTCTATGGAGAACATGTAAGTCAGGCATTAGGAGCCGTCAATATGCAGATTGACAGAAAGAGGGACACATTTCCAGTATCTGCTACAATGATTCGTGAAGATTCATTTAGGCGCAAGGAATTTGTTGACCCCATTGTTTATAGTGACCTTATAACCAAAGTTGTTTTTGTAGGAGCCATGTCTACCGGCAAGACTACTATTTGCGAAGAACTGGCAAGGCGGTTTAATACTGTGTGGATGCCCGAGTATGGACGGGAGTATTGGGAAAACCACCAGATAAACCGCAGAATCAATGCGGAGCAAATGGTTGAAATAGGCAGAGGCCATATTGAAAGGGAAGATAAGCTCATAAGAGAGGCAAACAAATATTTGTTTGTAGATACCAATGCTATTACTACTTATATGTTCGCTATGGATTACCAGGGCTACGTGTTGCCTGAACTTGAGTTAATGGCGTTAAAGGCGCAGTCAAGGTATGATATATATTTTCTTTGTTGTGATGATATACCATATGACGATACGTGGGACCGCTCAGGGGACCAGAAAAGACATATCTTTCAGAATATGATCATTGGAGATCTGAAGGAAAGGAAGCTTCCATATACTGAATTGAGAGGAACGCTTGAAAACCGTATCAATACAGTTCAAAACGTCTTGAAAAAATATTCGAAATACGATAACCTTAATAAATTCAACAGCTTTACAGATCGTTGGATTTAAATACTTAACTTCCGATTCTTCGCTTACGTGTTCGGGCAACTTATTAACACGCGCGCAGTATCGGAAGTATTTTTTTATCATTCTTTAACAAAATGGTTAGAAAATTTTGTTGAATTTCTGCAATTGGTATTGTATAATTATATAAGAGAGTGTTTTTCGTAACTCCACGGTAGTGACTTTCTTAACTATTCCAAAATGAGAATGAAATGAATAAATAATATTTTTTTTGATGTACATATGTTTATCTGTAGTTATAGTTTTTGCAGTATTCTTTATCTTGCATTTCTTGATAAACCTGAATTTTATTTAATAAATTCAGATTTGCTCTAATGAATAGTTATAAAGACACTATTCAATTTTTTAATTCATTTTAGTATTTTTCTTTGATGCTCTCATCACTTTCATTTTCAATTCTATACACAAATAAGCAATGCTTCTTAACCATTTTCCAATTTGCTCCATGAAATGACTGAACCATATAATGGAAGGGGGACCGTTCAATCAAATTTTATATTTGTTTTGATTCCAACTACCTTATTCAAGTCGTAATTTAATACAAATCGAGACATGCTATTTGATTCGCTGTATAGATATCCAATTAAGCTTATCTGTCGGCTAGAGTTACAGCCTTTTTCGGCTTTTTATCCAACTTGGGATGATTGGTTTTATGTAAACTTATTATAATGCCGGATAAATATAAAGTAATTTATATGACAGCAGCGTATGAGGGTTTTCACCCTTGTCTTTATGTATCTTGAATAAGTTTTGGAAAAGCAGGTCTTAGTAAAAATGATCAAGGAGGAAATTTATGAAGTTGTTAGAAAAGAAAAGTAAAATTAAAGTGGGAATTTCTGTACTGCTAAGTATATCAATTATATTGACGATGGTATTTACTATGCAAGTTACTCAGGCGTTTGCAGCAGGCTCTGTTGTTGCAGCTAATGGACAACTTAAGGTAGTTGGGAGCCAATTATGCAATAGTTCTGGACAACCTATACAACTAAAAGGCATGAGTACTCATGGACTCCAGTGGTTTGGCTCATTTGCAAACGCGAATAGCATAAAATGGATAAGGGATGATTGGGGAGCCACAGTAATACGCGCGGCTATGTATACTGCTGAAGGCGGTTATATCAGCAATCCTACCACTTCGAAGAATAAGGTAAAAGAAATAGTTCAAGCAGCTATCGACCTTGGAATATATGTAATCATTGACTGGCATATACTATCAGACAATGACCCTAACTTGTATAAACAGCAGGCAAAGGATTTCTTTAAGGAAATGTCAGCTCTTTATGGAAGTTACCCCAATGTGCTGTATGAAATATGCAACGAACCAAATGGCGGCGTGACTTGGTCACAGAATATAAAACCTTATGCTCAGGAAGTAATACCTGTAATAAGAGCAAACGATCCTGACGGAGTTATTATTGTCGGAACAAGCACATGGAGTCAGGATATAGACGCTGCAGCTGATAACAAGTTAACTTTCAGTAATGTTATGTATACATGCCACTTCTATGCAGGAACTCATGGCCAATCTTTAAGAGATAAGATTGACTATGCGATGAGCAAAGGCGCAGCTATTTTTGTAACTGAGTGGGGAACAAGCGACGCATCAGGAAATGGCGGTCCATATCTAACAGATTCAAAGACTTGGCTTGACTTTTTGGCAAGCAGAAAAATAAGCTGGGCAAACTGGTCTTTATGCGATAAATCAGAAGCTTCAGCTGCATTAAATCCTGGAGCAAGCGTTAATGGAGGATGGACAGATTCAAATCTATCCGCATCAGGTAAGTTTGTTAAGTCAAATATGAAAGGGGGAGCAGTTACAAGTTCTACGCCAACTTCCACACCAGTTGTGACAGCGACAAAAGCCCCAACTGCTACACCAGTTGTGACAGCGACAAAAGCTCCAACTGCTACACCAATTCCATCATCAACAGTAAAACCAAGTTCAACGCCTGTAACAAGCGCATCGCCTGCGGCAAACGGACTAAAGGTACAGCTTTATAATGGATCATTGACTGCAAGCGCTAACATAGTTTCGCCTAAATTCAAGATTATTAATACAAAATCAACATCAATAAATCTTTCGGATGTAAAATTAAGATATTTCTATACTGTTGACGGCGATACTACGCAGACCTTTACTTGCGATTATGCGACTGCTGGATCTGCAAATGTTGTTGGTACATTTGTAAAAATGAGCGCTCCAAAGACAGGAGCAGATTATTATCTTGAGATAAGCTTTAAAACAGGTTCAGGAACTCTTGCTCCTGGCGCGAGCGCAGAGGTTCAGGTAAGGTTTAATAAATCAAATTGGGCAAATTATACACAAACAGGTGATTACTCATATAACAGCGCCGCAACAAGTTATGTAGATTGGACTAAAGTAGCGGCTTACAGTGGTACTCAATTAGTATGGGGTACTAATCCATAAATAGAAGCAGGTCAAAAATTATAGTTATAATTAGTTTTGCTGGGAGGAGAAGATCTTGGTTATCCGGGATCTTCTTTTCTCGTCTATAGAAAGTTTTTATTTAATCTGTTTCCTATATATTTTGCAGATTATTAACCTACAGTAAAAATAAAAGGGAAATTTAATACTTCTAATATAAAAATTTCTGGTGTGTATATATTATTTTGTGTTAGAATTAATAATAAATTCTTAAGCAATCTATTATATT
>JAUZPS010000223.1 GCA_030705945.1 Bacillota bacterium | reverse complement strand
TGGTAATTTTGTACTTGGAAATTCTGGGGAAATGTTTATGTGTTTGCGTCCGTTTTCAGAGGATGTATCATGCGGATTCTTTGTGAAAAATGAGATAGAGCTTAATCCTAAAAATGGTTTTATTGATAGGAGCGGAAATATTGTTTATTCAGAAAATACTGCATTAAATGGGATATGGAGTTTTAATCAGGGACTTGCTCTTGCATGTGACGAAGTTGAAAAAGGAAAGTATATGTTTGGGTTCATAGATAGGACTGGCAAATATGCTATAGCTCCGCAATTTGATGATGTACTTATAGTAAATGATAAGCAGGTATTTAATGAAGGTTTTGCGGTTGTATCTCAAAATAAAAAATGGGGAAGTATTGATAAGACTGGTAAATTTGTTATTAACCCGGTATGGGATTATATGAATATCTTTAAGGATGGACTCGCATGGGTAGAAAAGGACGAGAAGTGGGGATGCGTTGACACTAAAGGTAACCTAGTCATAAATCTGATTTATGATGATTTTACTGAGTTCTATAATGGAATAGCTTTAGTGCAGAAAGATGGTAAGTTTTATTGGATTGACAAAAATGGATACAATCTGGGAGAAATGAAAGAGGATGTAGAAAGAATAAGTTCAAACAATGAAGATGGTATAATAAAAACTCTAAAAAACAATCTTATAGGCGCGATTAAAGTTGTCAGCTCAAATAATTCATTGGTGAATACGGCTACACCTGAACCGTCGTCGACAGCTTTTCCATCACCAACACCGACTCCTTATCCGATAGCAACTTCTACTATACAAATAAACCAGCCTACAACTCAAGCTTCATCAATACCATTGGCACCTGCGCCGTCTTTACCTCCGCCGTCTTTACCTCCGATTCTTAAACCTACAGCAACCTCGACTGCAACCCCAACTGCAACTCCAACACCTGAAGTATCATTATCGAAAGATACAACTCCAACACCAATCGTAAATGAGCCTGAAAATAATAAGCCAGCAGTAGGCAAGTTTAAAGACATTAATAGCCATTGGGCTAAAGATCAAATAATTGAGTTGGTTGCGAAGAAAATTATTAATGGATATATCGATGATACTTTCAAGCCTGATAACAAAGTTACCCGAGCAGAGCTTGCCGTTATGATAGTAAAAGCGCTTGGAATAAAAGTATCTAAGGGCGCTACAAAATTCAAAGATGATAAGGAAATTCCTGTATGGGCCAAGGATTATATAAAAGCAGCTGTTGAAGCGGGTATAATTTCGGGGTATTCGGACAATACCTTCAATGCAAATAAATCATGCACCCGCCAGGAAATTGTTGCGATGATAATGAGAGCTTTAAAGTTAAAGAATTCCACTGAAGATTTGAAATTTAAAGATGCCGCAGATATTCCGAAATGGGCAAGGGGATATGTGGCAAAAGCAATAGAACTTGGAATAGTAAAGGGCTATGGAGATGAGACCTTCAAGCCTTTAAAAGATGTTACAAGAGCTGAAGCTGCTGTTATTATAAGTAATGCTTTAAAGAAGAGATAAGAATAGTGTTTATTTAAGTTGATAGAATAAAAATGACTGTTGAGAAAAGCCGCTAACATCTAACTGTTAGCGCGTCTTTCAGCAGTCATTTTTTGTGTATTCGCATCAGTTGAATAATATATAACCAAATGTAAAATTAGTTTTATTTGTTATTTTGAATAGCGGAAAATGGGTTTTTAAAGCAAACTGATATAAAACTTTACATTAACATTTGGTTATATGTTACCATATCTACTTAAATTTAACCTCAAACTTAAGAGGTTCCTTTAAAACGTTAACTCCAAATTTGTTTAATAACCTGGAGGCTACAAAACTTGCGCTGTCTTTATCGGATTTCGACGCATTTATATGAATTTCAATTTTGTGAAGTTTGGGTACCATAGAAATCTTCCAGTCGCTATCGGATGCGATTGAAACTAAATCTGACAAATAATATGTATCTAAATAAAAAGTTCCATAGTCATAGGAATCATTTCTTATATTTATAATAAACTCGCCTTTTTTTCCATCCAGCTCAAAACAACTTCCATTTTCTATTACTACTGAGTTTATTGTAAGTTCAAGATCCTCTGGAGAATTTTTGCCGCTAACTTTATTTGTGAATTTATTAATCGCTTCATTTTTAGTTTTTATGGCGCCTGTAAGATAAGAATCCATAACGTTGCCGTACTCTTTCTCGATAAAATCGTCATAAGGTGTTGAAAGAGTACCATTACATTTCTTGGCTATACTTGAGTAATACTCATTCAGGTTTTGGCCGGTTGTTTTATCAGTTTCGCCAGTCGATATAAGTTCCTTCATTAAATCTATGTTGTTTGGACTGCCTTGACAATAAGAAGTTTTAATGTACTCTTTTAAAAATTCTTTGTCTGAGGTTATGTATTTTATAACTTCCCATGCCAAATCCTGATTTTGGCTATTGGGAGAAATACAATACCACGTACCTCCCCAATAATAATAACCAGGGCCTGTAGTAAATCCCCATTTGCCTCCGTCAGCGGCTTTTTTATCATTAGCGCCAATTATCCATGGGATACCCCAGGTGGGAACAGGCCAGCACAGGGACTTTTCATCGGCTCCTATTGCTGTTGACCATTCTTGGGACCATTGTGTAAAATTATTGATATATTTATTTTCTTTAAGTTTTTTCGCATAATCAAAAAGATCAAGCATTTGGGTATCAATGTTTAATTTATTGTCAATAATCCATCCATAATTACGATTGGCTTTATAAAATGGTAATAATTCTCTCCAGTCCGGAAAAAGCGTAACTTTTCCATTGCTAGAAACTTTTAATTTTCCAGCTGTTTGAAGCATTTTATCCGGCGTTGAAAGCATTTCGCATATCCTATCGGGGTCATCTGTACCAAGATATTTCTTTGCAACTTGCTTCTTGTAGGCTATGCCTCCAGGGCATATTTCAGGTGATAAAGCTTTTATTTTTCCAATTTTATCTGTCCCTGCATCAACAGTATATTTATACATATTGCCAATTAATTCAGTTGCTTTATCAGTAAGATCGGAAGTATATCCGTTAACATCAATAAAACTTTTTACCAAAGAGGATTCAACAGAAAAAATATCAATTGCAGGATAAGCGCAACCAGGCTGTCCGCCTTCTCTTAAAATCCTTTTCAAAAATTCCGCTTCTACAATATCTTTACTATCAGGAGGATGTAGGGTTACGAGCTCAACATCTTTGAATTTTGACTCAATCATTTTTGTTAAAAACGAATACTCATCCCTATTATAAGACCAAAAGACGAGCTTCTTTTTTTGTTTTGGATTTATATCGTTTGTAGCTGGAACTGCTGTACCGCACTTATCTGATGTTATAGGTGTTTTTGGATTTTTTGAGGTATTTGAAGGTTTAATAGTTGAATTTGGGCTAGGGCTATTGCAGCCACTTAGCAGTGTTAAAAATATCATTAATATGACAACGGCGAATTTTGAAATGCGTTTAAATGATTTTTCATCTCTTTTCATAAGGTACTTGCTCCTTAATTATAGGTAAGATATGTATAAATGTTATCATTTAAATATTAACATTTCAAGGAAATTAATTGTGATTTAGGGCGTTTCAAAAAATTCCTTGTTCAAGTTTATATCACTAAAACCCATCATATCAAGTTTTTGAAACTCCCTAACCTATGATCTGTCCCAATCCTCGACTTCATACAATAGACAAGTCCCTCCAATTAATTTTCTATTATAAGAAGTCGATTGTATAAATACCTTGTATTTCTCAAGAAAAACAGGCCTTAACGTTTCATTAGAGCCTTTTATTTCGGCTTGAGGACTTAGCTTTAGCATATCTCTGACCTGAGGACCATTAAATATTTTTCCGGTTTCCTTTTCAAAGAGAAGTATTTCCTTACATAGACCGACTTTTTCACTTTTAGTCAACTCATAAAAACCCCTGCCGGTTTTAAAGTTTATTCCCTGCTCAAGAATAAATTCCTTAATACTCTGATCCTTATCAACTGTTAGAGCCTGAAATCTTCCGTCTGGAACCGGGATTAATCCGTCTTCGCTCTCATACTCCTCAATAGCGGCGTTTTTTAGTTTCTGGATTGATGATTTAATATTATAGTTCAATTTTCCGCTTGCTTTCAGCTCCTGTTCGAAGGATAGGAGGCTTTCCTCGCCGTCTTGCTTGTAGCAGATTGCCATTATGATATCGGTAATGTTGGCGAACTGGTCCAATGTCAGGTAAAAACCCCCGGTTTTCTGAGCAATTTCTTCATAGAAGGGCTTTGAGTGTTTTCTGATGCCTGGCATGGCATGAATCCCATAAACATTAATTCCAGCTTCAAGGAGCAAGCCTAATTCATTTCTCCAGTCTATTTTATTTACGTTTCCTGAGTAAGTCGGACCATGGGGAACATCATCTCCGATCAATATCAATACCTTTGATCTGCCTGATTGCCAAGAAAGACCGGTTCTTGCATGGTTTAAAACCAATTCATAACATTCAGGAGCATCACCTCCATAAGTCGGTTCTACACTGTTAACAAAATTAATAATTTCTTTTTCATTTGTGGAAAAATCATTTACCTTTATTACATATGGTTTTCCAGCATCACAATAATCACCGTGAGCTATTATTGATATTCTTAAGTCTGGAATATCTCTGAATAGTTTACTCACAACCTGCTGTACAGACCTTCTCACCTGAGTTAAACACGGATACATAGAGCCTGTTGTATCAAAACTAACGCAAACATCTATACAATTACTCAAATTTTAACCCTCCAGTTTATGGATTTTACATTACCTGTATATCAAATAAATGTAAAACTTAATTAATTAGTATTTTATATTCTTAAAGAGGGCTCAATATGCGTATTTTCTGCTGTTTATCGCGAGCAAAAATTTAAGCGGCAGTTAGAATAAATACAAAATATTCTTGTCACAAAAGTATTTACTTATGTGTTAACATTATAGATACTAAACAGAAAAGTGTTGTATAAGTTCGCATTGAAAAAAACTTTTTTGGCTGTACAGCTCACTTTATAAAACTAGTTTTACAATTTTATATCTATAAATGAAAATAATTATATATAGGTTTGCAAAAGAAAACTTATACACTTGAAGTTTCAAAAACTAGATATAACGGGTTTTCAGCATACAAAACCTGAACAAGGAATTTTTTGAAACGCCCTTAATAATTAATCATGATGTGGATGGGGTGATATGCTATAAGCATGTTGTTGGAAAGTCAGATTAATAAATTTAAAAATGTTTCTGACGATTTCAGATCCGTTTACGAAAAATATTATCATGTGATACTTCGGCATACCGCTTATATAACCGGTAGTATACAAACTGCTGAGGATTTGACGCAGGAAGCTTTTATCAAGCTGTATAACTCGCCTCCACAGCATTCCAATATTATTGCATGGCTGTCCATGGTTGCAAATAACCTTGCGTACAACCATATAAGAAACGAAAATCTGAGAAAAAGCAAGGATACAATTGTCTATGAAGGTGAATCGGATAAAGTTATATCCATTGAGGATGCAGCCATCAAGAATTATGACATCAGGTTGACTAAAAAGATTCTTGATTCTCTTAATGAAAGGGACAGAATATGTTTACTTATGAAATTTTCAGGCTATAAATATGATGAAATTGCTGAAGTAATACAAGTGGAAAAATCCTCAGTCGGGACTATTCTTGCCAGAGCCCAGGCAAAATTTAAAGAAAAGTATGTTAAAGGGGGTACGATATAATGAAATGTCCGGATAATGGATTTCTACAGGCATATATAGATGGAGAGCTTGAAATTGACGAAAGGAAGGCTCTGGAAGAACATTTCAGCCGGTGCGAAAAATGCAGTGATGCCTTAGAACTTCTTAAATCGAATGATGATTTTGCATTCATAAAAATAAAAGCATATAGAGATAATATTTACGAAAGAATTAATACAATAAATGACATTAATACAAAAAATGATATTAAAAATAATTTTGATAATAGTATTAATACAATAAGTGATATTTTCGTGAAAGCGCCTGAAAACAAACAAATTCAAAACAAAAATAAAGGAGTGTATAAGATTATGTTAAAGTATAAAAAATTTACCGCAATTGCATGCTCAGCAGTATTATTAACAACCTGCTTCGCTTTCCAGCCGGTAAGGGCGGCTATTTCCAATTCACTGCTTATTTTCCGGGCCAATGATGTGAAAAGCATAAACATAACCCAAAAGGACATAATGGACATACAAAATCAGCTGTTAAATAACAAGTCTGTAATTGACCTGAAGAATATGGGCAAAATAAAGACCATTGGCGGTGGACAAAAAAATATAAGCATTGAAGAAGCAAAAACATATAAGGACATTAATGTTGCATTCCCTCAACAACCTAATCTTGGAAATCCTGAAATAACCGTAAACAATCCTTATACCATGGAATTTACATTGAACACTGCCAGTATCAATAAGTTAATGAAATCTTTAGGAGCAAAAACACTCCTTCCAGACAGTTTGGATGGAAAGACATTTGAGGTTGACTTACCAAGTGGAGTAACACTTAGTTATCCAAAAATTTCAAACGGATACTTTAAATTATTTCAGTCAAAAATCCCTGAAATAAAAGCGCCAGAGGGAGTTAATCCTGATGATATCTATAATGCGCTTGTGTCCTTGCCTGTTATTCCTGAAAACATTAAAAAACAGTTAGTCAACGCAAAGGACTGGAATAGCACCCTTTATATACCTGTAATCGATTCTAAATCTCAGGAAATAAAAATTAATGGCGCTAAAGGTTATATTATGGAACCGTCGCCATCAATCAGAGAAATCATATGGTATAATAATGGGGTAATATATTCCATGAGTAGTACTTTTGACAAGGATGAATTAATAAAAATTGCTAATTCTGTGAGGTAAGAATGGTTATTGAAACAGATAAAATTACCAAATTCTATGGCGAAAAGCTTGGCTGCAAAGACATTTCCATATCCGTTAAGGAAAGTGAAATATTTGGATTTCTTGGTCCGAATGGAGCCGGCAAGAGCACATTTATTAAAATTATGACAGGACTATTGTTTCCCAGTTCTGGAACAGCCAGAATACTTGGGAAGCCGTTAAACGATGTTACTGTCAGACAAAAGATAGGTTACCTTCCTGAAAACTTTAAATACCAGGATTGGATGACAGGAGAAGATCTCCTGTCTTTCCATGCTTCTTTGTACAAACTTGACAAGAAAGTTTCAAAAGGAAGAATACAGGAAGTACTATCCATGGTTAAGTTAAAAGGTCATGAAAAATACAGGCTCGGTACATATAGCAAAGGTATGCAGCAGCGTCTTGGACTTGCGAGCGCGCTTTTGCCGGATCCTGAACTATTATTTTTGGATGAACCTACTTCAGCGCTGGATCCAATAGGAAGAAAAGAGGTCAGAGATATAATGTCGGATCTTAAAAGCAGGGGGAAAACTATTCTTTTAAACAGTCATCTGTTAAGCGAGGTTGAAATGGTATGTGACAGCGTTGTTATAATAAATAGAGGAGCTGTAGTTGTACAAGGCAATATGTCGGATTTGTTAAAGGGAGAAGAG